>URZJ01000150.1 GCA_900552395.1 uncultured Collinsella sp.
CCAACACTCCCCCACCTGCCATTTAGGGACGGGGTAGAAATGGCAGAAATACCAAAAAGGGGGTCGTCCGGTTGTGGACAACCCCCTTACTAGAAAACGGTATTTGTTTTCTATTAGGCCTCGGTGGCGAGCACGCGACCCGTCATCTCGGCGGAAGGCTCAATACCAGCCATGGTGAGCATAGTCGGAGCGATATCGGAAAGACGGCCGTCCTCGATACCGGTGAGCTTGGCCTTATCATCAACGATGATGAACGGCACGCGGTTGGTGGTGTGAGCCGTAAACGGATGCTTGGAACCGTCGGAAGCAACGTCAAACATGTGATCGGCGTTGCCATGGTCGGCGGTAATCAGCGCAAAGCCGCCCTTAGCGAGAATCGCCGGGACAACCTTGGACAGAGCATCGTCAACAGCCTCGACGGCCTTAACGGCGGCGTCGAACACGCCGGTGTGACCAACCATGTCGCAGTTCGCGAAGTTCACGATGTAGAAATCAGCGCGATCCTCGTTAATAGCGGCGACGAGCTTCTCGGTAACCTCGGGAGCGCTCATCTCGGGCTGCAGATCGTAGGTAGCAACCTTGGGGGAAGCGACGAGCACGCGCTCCTCGCCCTCCTTGGGCTCCTCGATGCCGCCGTTGAGGAAGAACGTCACATGGGCGTACTTCTCGGTCTCGGCGGTGTGCAGCTGCTTCAGGCCATTGGCGGCGATAACGTCGGCCAGAACGTTCTCGGGGAATGTCTTGGGGAAGGCGACCTCGACGTCAAACGTCGGATCGTACTCGGTCATCGTCACAAAGTGCGAAAGCTTAATCTGCTCGCGCTCAAAGCCGTCGAACTCCTTGTCCGTGAACACGCGAGTCATCTGACGAGCGCGGTCGGGACGGAAGTTGAAGAAGATGGCCGCGTCGCCCTCGTGAATGCCCTCGTTGTGGGCAGCGAAGGGCTCGACGAACTCGTCGCCGCGCGGATCCTTCTCGTAGTAGGCCTTGATACCGGCAACGGGGTCGGTATCGGCATCGGACGCGTTGACCATGACGTCGTAGGCACGCTGGATGCGCTCCCAGCGGTTGTCGCGGTCCATGGCCCAATAGCGGCCCGAAACGGTGGCAACGCGAGCGTCGCAACCGGTCTCCTCGGAGATCTTAGCCAGGAAAGCGCAGAACTCGCTCATGTAGCCGGCACCGGACTGCGGGTCGACGTCGCGGCCGTCCATGAAGGCGTGGACGCGAACGGTCTTGACGCCATGCTGGGCAGCCATCTTGACCAGAGCCTCGACGTGGTTCATGTGAGAATGAACACCGCCAGGGCTCATAAGGCCCATGAGGTGCAGGGTCTTGCCTTCGGCCTTGACGTCGTCCATAGCCTTGACGAAGACCTCGTTCTTGGCGATGGAGCCGTCCTTGATGGCGTTGTTGATGCGCGAAAGCTCCTGGAACACGATGCGGCCGGCACCGATGTTGAGGTGGCCTACCTCGGAGTTGCCCATCTGACCGTCGGGAAGGCCCACGTCCTCGCCCGAAGCACCGAGCGTGGTGTGGGGATACTGAGCGTACAGGCTATCAAGGAAGGGCGTCTTGGCAGCGGCGACGGCGTTCTCGCCATCAGCCGGAGCAAGGCCGCAGCCATCCATGATGATCAGGAGTGCAGGAAGATGACGCTGTGCCATATGTCCTACTCGCCTGCCTTGACGACCATAGAGGCGAAGTCGGCAGCCTTGAGCGAAGCGCCGCCCACGAGGGCGCCGTCAACGTCAGGCTTGGCGACGAGCTCGGCAATGTTGCCGGGCTTAGCGGAACCACCGTACAGGACGCGGATACCGTCGGCGAGCTCCTCGCCGAACATCTCCTTGAGGGTCTCACGGATAGCGCCGCAGACCTCCTGAGCGTCCTCGGCGGTAGCGGTCTTGCCGGTGCCGATAGCCCAGATGGGCTCGTAGGCGACGACGACCTGCTTGGGGCAGGTGATCTCAAGACCAGCAAGGCCAGCCTTGACCTGGTTCACGACGTGCTCGACATAGGTGCCAGCCTCGCGGACCTCGAGGGACTCGCCGCAGCAGAAGACGGGAACAAGACCGGCGGCAACGAGGGCCTTGGCCTTCTTGTTCTGATCCTCGTCGGTCTCGTGGAAGTAGTCGCGACGCTCGGAGTGACCGATGATGCAGTAGGTGCAGCCAGCGGACTTGAGCATGTCGCAAGAGGACTCACCGGTGAAGGCACCCTTGGCCTCCCAGTACACGTTCTGAGCACCGAGGGCGATGGGGGCAGCCTGAATACGGTCATGAACCGTGGTGATGTCAATGGTCGGAGGGCAGACGAGCACCTCGACGCCAGCCGGAACCTCGGGCAGAGCCTGAGCCAGCTCGTCGGCGAGCTTGGCGGCCTCGGCGACGTCGTTGTTCATCTTCCAGTTACCAGCGATAAGAAGGGTGCGATTAGGCATCGAGAAGCGCCTCCACTCCGGGCAGGGCCTTACCCTCGACGAGCTCCATGGAAGCGCCACCACCGGTGGAGATCCAGCTCATCTTGTCGGCCAGGTTGAACTTGTTGACAGCCGCGACAGAGTCGCCACCGCCGATGATCGAGGTGCAGTCGGCCTCGGCGACGGCCTCGGCGATAGCCTGGGTGCCGTGAGCGAAGTTGTCGAACTCGAAGACGCCCATGGGGCCGTTCCAGAACACGGTCTTGGCGCCCTTGACGGCCTCGGCGTAGAGCTCCTCGGTCTTGGGGCCGATGTCCATGCCCTCACGATCGTCGGGGATAGCGTCGGAAGCGACAACCTCGGGGACAGCGTCCTCGCCAAAGTGATCGGCAACGCGGTTGTCGATGGGGAGCAGGATCTTGACGCCCTTCTCCTCGGCCTTCTTGAGCATCTCGCCGGCGCGCTCGACCCAGTCCTCTTCCTTGAGGGACTGACCGACGGTCAGACCCTGAGCCAGGAAGAAGGTGTAGGCCATGCCGCCACCGATGATCAGGGTATCAGCGGAGTCGATGAGGTGATCGAGAACGCCGATCTTGGAGGAAACCTTGGAACCGCCGACGATAGCGACGAAGGGGCGCTCGGGCTCGGCGAAGATGCCGGTCAGCGTGTCGACCTCCTTCTCGAGCAGGAAGCCGGCGACGGCAGGCAGGTAAGCGGCGGGGCCCACGACGGAACCCTGGGCGCGGTGAGCGGTGCCGAAGGCATCGAGAACGAAGACGTCACCATAGGAAGCGAGCTTCTTGGCGATCTCGGGATCGTTCTTCTTCTCACGCTTGTCAAAACGGACGTTCTCGAGAACGAGGACCTTGCCCGGCTCGACGGCGGCAACAGCCTCAGCAGCCTTCTCGCCGTAGGTGTCGGCGACAAAGGCAACATCGAGACCAGAGAGCTCAGCGAGCTTCTTGGCGACGGGCTCGAGGGACAGCTCGGGCTGGAAGCCGGTGCCATCGGGACGGCCGAGGTGGCTCATGAGGATGACGCGAGCGTTGTGCTCAACGAGGTAGTTGATGGTGGGCAGGGCAGCCTTGATGCGGGTGGTATCGCCAACGACGCCATCCTTGATAGGCACGTTGAAGTCAACGCGGACGAGAACGCGCTTGCCGTCGACATCGATGTCGCGGACGGTCTTCTTGGTAAAGGCCATGTTTGCTTCTACCTTTCGTACGTGTCTGCCTCCCATTACGGCAGACGATTTCCTATAAAAAGGGCGCGACCCTAGGGTGTAAGCCCTATGAGGCCGCGCCCTTCTTTAGACGCTCAACGAGCTATTCGCTAAAAGCTAAATTAAGCAACGAACTTCTCGAAGTACTTGATGGTGCGGACCATCTGAGAGGTGTAGGAGTTCTCGTTGTCGTACCAAGAGGTGACCTGAACGAGGGTCTGGCCGTTGCCGAGGTCAGAGCACATGGTCTGAGTGGCGTCGAAGATGGAGCCATGGGTCTCGCCGATGATGTCGGTGGAGACGATGTCGTCCTCGTTGTAACCGAAGGTCTCGGAGATGGTGGCAGCGTAGGCCTTCATAGCGGCGTTGACCTCGTCGACGGTGACCTTCTTGTCAACGACGGCGTAGAGGTTGGTGATGGAGCCGGTCGGCGTCGGGACGCGCTGGGCGGCACCGATGAGCTTGCCGTTGAGCTCGGGGAGAACCAGGCCGATAGCCTTGGCAGCACCGGTGGTGTTGGGGACGATGTTGACGGCGCAGGCGCGGCTACGACGCTTGTTGCCCTTGCGCTGCGGGCCGTCGAGCGGCATCTGGTCGCCGGTCCAGGCGTGAATGGTGGTCATGATGCCGGACACGATGGGAGCGAAGTCGTTCAGACCCTTGGCCATCGGGGCGAGGCAGTTGGTGGTGCAGGAAGCAGCGGAGATGATGTTGTCCTCAGCGGTCAGCGTCTCGTGGTTGACGTTGTACACGATGGTGGGCAGATCGCTGCCGGCCGGAGCGGAGATGACGACCTTCTTGGCGCCAGCGTTGATGTGGGCCTGAGCCTTAGCCTTGCTGGTGTAGAAGCCGGTGCACTCGAGAACGACGTCGACGTCGAGGTCGCCCCAAGGCAGGTTGTTGGCGTCGGCCTCCTTGTAGATCTTGATCTCCTTGCCGTCAACGGTGATGGAATCCTCGCCAGCAACGACCTCGTGATCGCGAGCGTAGTTGCCCTGCGTGGAGTCGTACTTCAGCAGGTAAGCGAGCATATCGGGAGAGGTGAGGTCGTTGATAGCGACGATCTCGGAGCCCTCA
>URZJ01000151.1 GCA_900552395.1 uncultured Collinsella sp.
GTCAAGTCCTGGCTCGCACGAAGAGCACATTAAGTGCTCTTCGGCTCGTGCGGAACTCGCGACAAACGTAACGCCCGCTCGCCTCCGACCGACTACCAACCAAATTCTTTTCAGCCCAGGCCCCTTTGTACCACGCGTCGAAGATCTTCAAATTCAACTTCCTGACAATCGATTCTTATAGCAGAGGCCCCTTGGCCTTTAGTTTGATACAAGTTCCGCACGAGCCGGAAAGCACTTAATGTGCTTTCCGTGCGAGCAGGACTGTTCGCAGTAGCAAACTAAAGACCAAGGGGCCCAGTCAACCTATCAGCAGCGATTACTCCGCAGCTAGTTGAATTTGAAGATCTTTGAGGCAAGATGGTATAGGCCGAGTGTGGTTTTGTCTCCAGCCCGTCCATGCAGGTTGGTAAAGAATCCAACCACGCCGTAGCGAGCGCGACGATACATGCGCTCGTCGTACTCCTTCAGGTCCTTCCACAGCGTCTTCAGGCGCTCATCGGCACAATCTTCCTCGGAAAGCTTGGTGAGCACCGAGCAAATCGCCATCATCATGGTGAAGTAGCCCATCATGTACGAACGCAGACGCGAGGACTCAACGTCCTGGTACAGGTGGAACGATTCCATCATGATGCGCGTTACGCGGAACTGCTGGCCCAGGCGCTTGACCATCGTAGCCTCGTTGACGCTCTGGCCCTCGCGACCGATAAAGTAGCGATAGAGGTCGATGTCGGCGTAGTACATGGTCTTGCAGCGCGGCAGCGGCACGTATGCGTAGATATTATCCACGTAGAACGTGTGTGCCGGCATAGGCAGATTGGACTCGCGCAGTACGTCGGTGCGATAGCACAGGCTGTGCATGAGCAGGTTCTGATCGGGACGGAAGTGCCCAATCTGGTCCCAAGAGAAAATCTTTTTGCGCGGCAGGGCAAACTTGTAGCCAATAGCGGTATGCGTGCCCTCGTAAACCTTCTCGTACACGTAGTTCGAGATAAACAGGTCGACGCGCTGGTCGCGCTCCTCAAAGCCACGCAAAATCGAAAGCATGGTCGAAAGCGCCGCACCGTCGAGCCAGTCGTCCGAGTCAACGACCTTGTAGTACGTACCATGCGCCTCGCGCAGGCCCGAGAGGACGGCGATACCGTGGCCGCCATTCTCCTGGTGCACCGCGCGGATGATTCCAGGATAACGGGCCTCCCACTCGTCGACCTTGGCGGCCGTCTCGTCCTTGGAGCCGTCGTCCACCACGATAATCTCGATATCGGTGGCGTAATTGCTCCCCTCCAAGATGGAGGTGATGCAATGGTCCATATCCTTGGCGGCGTTATATGAGGGAATACCGAATGTTATGACTTTATGCATGGCAGGCGATAATCTCATCCGAAAGATCGAGGGCAGAATTGGTCACGGCGTCCATATCGTAGTAACGATACTCGGCCAGACGACCCACCGGGTGGAAGTTCGTCAGGTTCTGGACGCGCTCAAGATAGCGCTCGTAGAGCTCACGGTTCTCGGGCTCCAGGATAGCGTAGTACGGCGTCTCGCCCGAGCCGGGCGTATAGGCCTTGGAGTACTCCTTCATGATGGTGGTCTTGCCGGGCAGGACCTGACTAGTCATGTTCTTGAACTCGGTGATGCGCGTATAGTCCTCGCTCGTGGTGTAGTTGACGGTGCCCACGGGCTGGAACTGATCCATATCGAGCGTCTCGAACTTCATATCGAGCGTGCGGTACGGCAGCGCGCCCAGGTCGAGGTTGAACAGCTCGTCGAGTGGACCGGTGTAGACGATCTCGCCACCATAGACCTTGCCGTCGATCTTGACGGTGGTCTCGTCGATTTCAAAGAGGTCACGGGCGTCTACGTCACAGAATACGTCGATCAGATCGTGATCGAGCATATGCTCGAACAGCGCGGTATAGCCGTCCTGCGGCATGCCCTGGAAAGGAGCCTGCGGGAAGTAGCGATCGTCATCGCCCACAAAGACGGGGACGCGGCCGGTGATCGAGGGGTCGATCTGGTCGGGCGTCTGGCCCCACTGCTTCATGGTGTAATGCAAAAAGACGTTCTCATAGACATAATCGGCGACCTCGGCAAGATCCGGGTCGTTCTTCTTGCGCAGCTCCATAATGGGCACCTTGACGTCCTTGCCAAAGGTCTCCACGAGCTTTTGGTACAGTTCCTCGCCGCGCGCATCGCCAAAGGCAAGCTTAAGGCTCGCATGGTTAAAGGGCACGGGCATAAGGGTACCGTTGATGTTGGCGAGCACCTTGTGCTGGTAGTCCGTCCACTTGGTAAAGCGCGACAGGAAGTTATGGACGCGCTCGTTAAAAGTGTGATAGATGTGCGGACCGTACTCGTGGACCAGGATTCCCGCCTCGTCAGTGCAGTCGAAGGCATTGCCCGCAATGTGGCTACGGCGCTCCAAAACGGCAACACGATAGCCGATAGTTTCGGCAAGACGGCGGGCGCAAACGGCACCGGCATAACCGGCGCCGACAACGATCATGTCGTACGCACCGGCATTAAAGCCTTCAGGCAGGCCTGAGGTAATCTGCATCGATACTCCTTGTCAAAAGCCACACGCTTTTTAACTGGGCTTTTTCTCGAACATACGTCGAGACATATTTATCAGAGCGATTATAGCGCTAATGCGTCCTATAATGAGCTTGCCACACAAGGAAAGCTCAAGCACCGCGGCGTACATTATTGAAAGGTAAACCCGCTAGCAGCGGGTTTATTCGTGTACAGCCGAGGGCCTGGAGCTTAGCGAAACGCTTGTAAGGAGTATCATGAGCGATTTCCTAAACCGTATGAAGTCTGCCGCCAAGGCCGACCTTAAGACCATCGTCCTGCCCGAGGGCGAGGATCCGCGTACCATCGTCGCGGCAAACAAAATCATCGAGGAGGGCCTGGCCAACATCGTCATCCTGGGCGATCCCAACGAGATCAACGTCCCCGGCGCCACCGTCATCGATCCGCGCAACGCCGAGAAGCACGAGGAGTACGCGCAGAAGTTTGCCGAGCTCCGCGCCAAGAAGGGCGTTACCATCGAGCAGGCTCGCGCCCAGGTGATGGACGCCACCTACTTTGGCACCATGATGGTCAAGATGGGCGACGCCGACGGCCTGGTCTCCGGTGCCTGTCACTCCACCGCCGACACCCTGCGCCCCGCGCTGCAGATCCTCAAGACCGCTCCGGGCACCAAGCTGGTCTCGGCCTTCTTCGTGATGTGCACTGACACCCCGCAGTTCGGTACCGACGGCACGCTGATCTTCGCCGACTGCGGCCTCAACATCAACCCGTCCTCCGACGAGCTCTCCGAGATCGCCATCGCCTCGGCCCACTCCTGGTCCACCTTCATGGGCAATGTTGAGCCGCACGTGGCCATGCTCTCCTACTCCACCATGGGCTCCGCCGGTGGCGAGGTCGCCAAGAAGGTCCAGGAGGCCGTGAAGTTCTGCAAGGAGAAGGCTCCCGAGCTCGCCATCGACGGCGACCTGCAGCTCGATGCCGCCATCGTCCCCACCGTCGCCCAGCTCAAGGCTCCCGGCTCCTCCGTCGCCGGTAAGGCCAACGTGCTCGTGTTCCCCGACCTCGAGGCCGGCAACATCGGCTACAAGCTGGTCCAGCGCTTCGCCGGCGCCGACGCTTACGGCCCCATCCTGCAGGGCATCGCCAAGCCGGTTAACGACCTTTCGCGCGGCTGCTCTGCCGACGACATCGTGGGTGTCGTAGCCATCACCGCCGTCCAGGCTCAGATGGCTGAGTAGCGGACGCACTCGCCCGAAGGCCGTACGGGTTAACCCCTGAAAACGTCCTCGACCAATGAAACGCCCCCGTTCTGCTCCTTCGGAGCTACGAACGGGGGCGTTTCTGGTCTGCGGAATGTTTTCAGGGGTTAGCCCGTACGGCCTTCTACTGCTACGAAGCATTCAGAGCATCTGGAGTGGACGGCGGCTTGGCTACGAGCTGGGGCTGAGGATCTGAATGGATGGGTGTCGTTGCTGGGAGCGCAGGCGTTACTGGTGATGATCACTTTGGGACTGGAATTTCCGCCTGCTAGCAAAAAGGCCTCCTGAGCTGCTGCTCAGGAGGCCTTTCGTTCAATCGCAAGCGAACGCACTAGTTATTCGCGGTCAGACGCTCGACGTCGTGGGCGATCATGTATTCCTCGTCGGTGGGGATGACCATGACCGTGACGGCGGAACCGGCGGCGCTGATGACCTGTGGGCCGTTGCCCACGGCCTCGCGGTTCTTGTTGTTGTCGATGCGCACGCCCAGCCACTCAAAGCAGTCGCAGAAGGCCTTGCGAATCGACCAGTCGTTCTCGCCGATGCCGGCGGTAAAGGTAATGGTGTCCACGCCCGCCATGGAGGCAATCATGGAACCAGCCTGCTGCATGGCCTTGTATGCGAACATATCGAAGGCGAGCAGGCAGCGCTCGTCACCCTCGGAAGCGCGCGTACGAATGTCACGGGCATCGTTGGAGATACCCGAGATGGCAAGCAGACCGGACTGCTTGTTCATCATGTCGTCGACTTCCTGGTAACTGTAGCCGCCCTCGCGCTGCAGATAGCACACAGTGGCCGGGTCGATGGAACCGCAACGGGTACCCATCATCAGGCCGTCGAGCGGTGTGAGACCCATCGTGGTGTCGCGGCACACACCATCCTCGATGGCGGCAAGCGAGGCGCCGTTGCCCAAATGGCACGAGAGCAGGC
>URZJ01000152.1 GCA_900552395.1 uncultured Collinsella sp.
GCAGGCGGCAGGCGCCCACTCGACCACGACGAAGGTGGGCGTGTTATCGGGATACAGGTTGGTGAAGTAGCCCACCACGGCGCCGGCGAGCGAACCCACGCCAGCCTGGACAAACACGTGCGTCGGGCGGTTGATGGCCATCTCGCGCAGCTGCTCGGCAGCCTCGGAAGCCATGGTGCCGTAGCCCTCCATGATCCAGGACGGGATCTTCTCGTAGCCCTCCCAGGCGGTATCCTGAACGATGACGCCGCGCTCGCAGGCGTCGGCCTCGGCGGCGGCCATGCGCACGCACTCGTCGTAGTTGACCTCTTCGATGGTCACCGTGGCGCCCTCGGCGGCGATGTTATCGAAGCGGGGCTTGGTGGAACCCTTGGGCATGTGCACGACAGCCTTCTGGCCCAGCTTGTTGGCAGCCCATGCCACGCCACGGCCATGGTTGCCATCGGTAGCGGTAAAGAAGGTGGCCTGGCCAAAGTCCTTGGCAAGCTGATCGGAGGTCAGGTAATCGAAGGTGCACTCGGCAACGTCCTTGCCGGTCTCGTCGGCAATGTAGTTGGCCATGGCAAACGAGCCGCCCAGGACCTTAAAGGCGTTGAGGCCAAAGCGATAGCTCTCGTCCTTAACGCACAGGTTGGACAGGCCCAGGCGCGCGGCCTGGCCGTCCAGGCGGGCAAGCGGAGTAACGGTGTACTGGGGGAACGACTGGTGGAAGGCGCGGGCCTTCTTCACGTGGTCGAGGCTCATGATTCCCAAGTGCTTGTCATCGCTCTTGGGCATCGTGTTGCCCGCCCACTGGATCTTATCGGCCATACGGTGAACTCCTTAAGTTCTCTCTTGCCGGCCCCCGCATACGCGTTTCAGCCCGATCCCATTCACACGGCTGAACTTTTATGTGGATGCCAAACAAAAAGTTTGTTAGCACTGTTCTATCACACTTTTTGATTGGAAAACCTAACAAATTGTTTGTTGCCGTAATCGGTACCTTTTCGCCGCCGAACGGTCACATAACACAGCGACGATTTCGTTATTTGCGAACAAGTGGGGTTTATGGCACAGTGAGCCCAAACTAATTTTTAGGAAGGCACCCATGACCCCCGCACAGATTGAGTTCTACAAGCGCCTTGCACACGGCCTGGCGCTCCAATTTGGCCCCAACTGCGAAGTCGTCGTCCACGATCTGGAGACCGAGGACGTGGACCACTCCATCGTGGTGATCGAAAACGGCCACGTCAGCGGGCGCAAACTGGGTGACGGCCCCAGCCATATTGTGTTTGAGTCCATGCACGAGGGCACCACCGACGTGCACGACCGCGAGCCGTACCTCACCAAAACCACCGACGGCAAGCTGCTCAAGTCCTCGACCATCTTTATCCGCAACGACGAGGGCAAGCCCGTCGGCATTTTGGGCATCAACTTTGACATTACGCTTATGAAGGCTTTTGAGCGTTCGCTCGACGCCTTTACCGGCACCGGCGGCACGGGCCATACCGAGCCCGAGCCCATTACCAAGAACATCGGTGACCTGCTCGAGGACCTGCTGCACGAGTGCGAGCAGTTTGTGGGCAAGCCCGCGGCACTTATGACCAAAGATGAGCGCATTCGCGCCATCGGCTACCTCGACCGTCGCGGCGCCTTCCTCATTTCCAAGTCGAGCGAGCGCGCCTGCGAGTTCTTTGGCATCTCCAAATACAGCTTCTATAGCTACCTCAATGAGGCCAAGGCGGCAGCAGGCGACAAGTAGGCACTCACCTGGATTGCCCCTCCCCTTTTGGGCGCGAGTTCTGGAAAGCATGAATCCAAGACCGAGCCGCTTGGGAAGTTCCATATAATCGATGTCATTAGTATTTCGAAAGGGTGGAACAGAATGGCGTTGAGCAAGGCATCGTGCACCGGTCGCGGATTGATTCCGGCAATTGGTGGACATGTGCACCGCATGTTCGATGAGGGTGAAGACGACTTGTTTTCGCTGAGCCTTGACGACGTGATGGATGATCGCCCGTGGACCGCCGACGAACTCATGGGCGGCGGGGCTCGCCCGTCAAGCCCCAATCCCGCACTTGCGCCTAAGCCCGCATCTGCGCCGGCTCCTGCGCAGTCGCCTGTTTCGACGCCCGCGTCTGCGCCCACACCCACTTCGGCGCCCACGCCCACTCCCCGCCCCGCAAGCGACCCGTCCGAGACGGCGGCGTTTCTCGCTGCAGCGACGCAGAGCAAATCGCCCGACAGCACCGTTATGTACAGCGCCCAGCAGTTGCCTGTTCCTGCGGCACGCAAGCCTCCGGTCACAAGGCTCGATGAGCCCGTTGCCCATCAGGTTGCCTACGATTCCTGGGCTGCAGCCGATCTGGATGAGACCTCTACCGGCATGCCGGCGCTCGACGTTCCAGTTAACCCGCTTTTTGCCGCCAACACGAGCGCCGCGGGCTATGAGGGCGGTGCGGCATATTCCGATTATTCCGATGGCTATGCTGACGCCGGTCGCATCGAGACCGAGGATTATGGCACCGCATCGAGCGATTATCTCAACGATCCGTACGCTGCCACGCCTGCACCGGAATATGACCCGGAGGCCGCGTCCGCACCGGCGTATACCAAAAGCACGGGCGAAGAGCGCTTCGCCGATTATTACGCCAAGGAAAAGGCGCTGCGTTTCTCGGAATTTCCGCAGGCAGTCAAGGTTGTCTTTATCGCCATTGTCATTGCCCTGCTCGGCGTCATTGCGTTTGAGGGATTCCGGCTGTTCTCCGGCCCCACCCAAGCGGAGTCGGAGACCCAGCAAAAAGAGAACGATGACGAGTACCTGGACATCAACACCCTCAAGGGCGACCCCAACGACGGAGACGACGAGTAGCGAGAGCTGAAGGCGGCCGCAGGATCCCGCATCCAGCACCGGCTTCTAAGTGCTGTTTTGTCATCCAGCTACACTTTTCCGGATAATTTGCCTATCGAATTTGACACTTTTCCGAAGTTATAAGGTGCCCATCTTCGACACTTTTCCGTACTTTTATACGGGACACGCGTTCCGGTTGAAGCGCCCTGCGGAAACGGCATCCCGGAATAAACGCTCAAACTGGGATACAGTTTCCGCTGAGGCTCCATCCGGAAACCGTGTCCCACTCCGAGCGCCAATTCTGGGATGAACTTTCCGCCAGAGGATTCAGCCGGAAACGGCGTCCCACTCTGAAGCGAAATTCTGGGACGCGGTTTCCGGTTGAGGGCTGTTCCGGAAAGTGCGTCCCATTCCAGGCGCGGATTCCGGGATGCACTTTCCGTTTGAAGCTCCAACCGGAAAGCGCATCCCACTCTGGAGCCGAATTCCGGGACACGCTTTCCGCTAGAGGCTCAAGGGGAGGGACTGCGTCCCATTCTGAGCGTCGAATCCGGGACGCAGTTTCCGCTCCAAACAAAAGGCCCCGGCTCGCGATGGAGCCGGGGCCAAAGGCGCAGCATATGCAGTTGATGGTGAGCGCGGACAGCCCGTCAGTAATGCCGCCCGCGCTCTACCCTACCCGCGGTGACGGGCGCGGCTGTACGGCGTATCCACCATGGGCAGATCCGGACGCAGCTTGCCGTCAAACGCGCGGTAGGCGTTCTGCACGGCGGGCGCCGTGGGGATCGTGGCGATCTCGCCGATGCCCTTGCCGCCGTATGCCACGGGCAGCAGCTCGTCCTTCTCCACGTAAATGGCGTGGATATCCGGGATCTCGGGCGCACGGAACAGCCCGAGCGTGCCGTACCTTGCCTGGGGCACGCAGTCCTTGAGCGGCCAATCCTCGGTAAGCGCATAGCCCATACCCATGAGCACGCCGCCTTCGATCTGACCCTGGATGGAGATGGGGTTGACCACCTTGCCGGAATCGTGCGCGGCATAGACCTCGCTTACGCGACCATCATCGTCCAAAATGACCACATGCGTCGCGAAGCCGTAGCAGATGTGGCTCTTGGGGTTGGGAACGTCGGCGCCCAGTTTGTCGGTCAGCTCCAGATACACGTAGCCAAACTCGCATCCCTCGAGCGCCTTGATGGCGGCCGCGGGATCCTGAGGATGCATGCCCTGGCCGGCGACGAGCTCCTGTGTGCGTAGCTGATAGGCGCGACCGTCGTCGTACTCGATCTTGACGCCGTCACCATGGGCGCTCACCGGGGCGGTAGGCGCAGGCTTGCCGGCCTCGATGCCAACCATGGCATCGCGCAGCAGGAAGGCGGCACCGCGCACGGCCTCGCCGGTCACGACCGTCTGACGCGAGCCAGACGTGGTGCCGGAGTCGGGAGCGTTCTCGGTGGAGCACTCGCCGTTGGCAATACAGCTCAGCGGCAGGCCGCATGCCTCGGCAACGTCCTGCAAAAAGACGGTGTTACAGCCCTGGCCGATGTCGGACGTGGCGGCATAGACCACGGCCACGCCGTTCTCGACGCGAATCTTGCAGCGGCCGGCATCGGGCAGGCCCACGCCCACGCCGGCGTTCTTCATGGCGCAAGCCAGGCCCACGTACTGGTTATTCTCCACATAGGGCTTCACCGCCTCCAGCGTCTCCACCAGGCCGGCGACCGTGGACGCCTTCTGGCCGATGGCGACGTAGATGCAGATCATGTCCTTGCCCTTTTGGTTGATGATGGCATCAACCGCAATGGACGTCTTGCCGGTCTGGCGGTCGCCGATGATCAGCTCACGCTGACCGCGGCCGATGGGGATCATCGAGTCGATGGCCA
>URZJ01000153.1 GCA_900552395.1 uncultured Collinsella sp.
GGCGACGTTATCGTGCTGATATCGAACTCCGGCAAGTCGCGCCGTCTGAATCGCATGGCAAAAGCGGCTCGCGACTGCGGTGCCACCGTGGTCGTCATCAGCAGCGACAGCAAGTCTCCACTTGCGCGCCTAGCCGACTACACCTTTAATACCGTCAATCACGAGGCGCTGCTGACAACGGGCGACTTCGCGTTCTCCAAGATGAGCGCCACGATGATCATCGAGGTCATCTACAACTTCCTGCTGCCCGAAATCGAGGACGCCCGAGAGCACATCAGCTACTACGAGGAGCTCATTCAACCGGATAAGGTCGTAGAGTAGGTTTTGGCAGGAGTCGATATGTACCGTTCCCACAAAACTATGCCGGTTTACTACGATGAAATCGCAATGCGTGACCATATCGCGTTTTAAAAGAAAACCGCAGGCTTTCTACCTGCGGTTTTCTTTTTACAATTTTAGCCATGCTCGAGCCACGCCAATTCATCGTAGTAAACCGACATAGTTTTGTGACACATGAGCCACGCAAGCACGTGGTGGGACAAAAATATCAGTAGTTTTATCCCACCAACACCGCTGATACGGCCTAGCCTCGAGCTTCTTCGAGCATCTGCTTGGCATGCGCCAAGCTCGCCTCCGATTGATCGCCGCTCAACATGCGGGCAATCTCGGCGGTACGCGCTTCGCCGGTTACCTCGTCCAAATGCGTCTGGGGAACATCGCCCGGCTCCTTGCTGACAACATAATGCTTGTCGGCCATGACGGCGACTTGCGCCAAGTGGGTTACGACAATCACTTGATGCGTAGCGGCAAGATCGGCCAGCACACCAGCAAGAGCACGAGCCGTGGAGCCGCCGACACCGGCATCGACCTCGTCAAATACCAGTGTGTCGACGCCGTCAGCATTACCCAAGACCACCTTGCTCGCCAGCATGACGCGGCTGAGCTCGCCGCCCGAGGCAATGCGGCGCAGGGGACGCGGCGTCAAGCCGACACCGCTGCGATACAAAAGCTCGTAGCTTGAAGGACCCGCCGGCGTCCACTCGGCGCGCGGAAGATCACGCGACTCCCAAACGAGCTCGGCGCCGCCCATCTCCAGGCGCGCCATTTGGCGGCCAACCTCGTGACAAAAACGCGGAGCAGCGGTATTACGCGCACGCTTGAGTGCCTTGGCGCCAGCGAACAGCTCGCGCTCGGCGCTCCCGAGTGCCTCACGCGCCTTTTTGATCTGTTCATCGCCATCATCGACCAGGGACATCAGCTCTTGCGAGCGATCGCGCATGGCAAAAACATCGTCCATGGTGGGACCCCACTGACGCAACAGGCCCTTGAGATCGGAATACCGCTCACGCATGCGAGCGAGCTCGCGCGGGTCGAAGGCGACGCCATCGCGATAGGCACGAAGCTCGTTCGCGCTATCCTCAAGGGAGATGCAGGCATCCGAAAGCGCATCGGCAATGTCGCCCAGTTTGCGATCGACGGTAGCCATACGGGAAAGCTCTGCCACGGCGCTGTTCACGGCATCGAGCGCTCCACCTTCGGCGGCAAGCGATGCATGGGCATCGTTAGCTGTGGCAACCAGTACCTCGGCATGTTCGGAGCGCGGCAGCAGTTCCTCGAGTTCCTCATACTCACCCGGCTTGGGGTCGACCTCGGCGATACGCTCCAGGGCGAAGCGCGCCTCCTCGACGCGACTCCCCTGCGCACGCGACGCCTCCTCTACGCGACGGACCTCCTTGGCAGCCGCACGCGACGCCTTGAAGCAGGCACGGTAACGGTCGAGCGCCTCGAGCGCAGAGCGACCAGCCCAGGCATCAACCATGGCAACATGATGCGCCGGATCGAGCAGACGCTGATGTTCATGCTGGCCGCACAGATCCATCATCACGCCGACGCGCTCGGAAAGCTCGCGCACGCTGGCGATGCGGCCGTCAATCTTGACGCGGCTGCGACCCTCGGCAGAAAGGCTGCGCTGCACGGTAAAGCCCTCCGTGTCGTGCGGGCCGTCGAACAAGCGTGCCTCGACGCTCGCCAGCGCCTCTCCCTCGCGCACGGTCGACGAATCTGCACGCTCGCCCAAAATGAGCTTGAGCGCCGAGAGCAGCGCGGTCTTGCCGGCACCGGTCTCGCCAGTCAAAACCGTTAGGCCCGCACTCGGCACCAGCGTCGCCTCGCGAATGAGTGCAATGTTGGAAACCTGCAGCTCATCGATCATGACGCACTCCGTAGAACACGCGGCTCACGGAGTTATAGAAGCTCTCGGGACCGTAATCGAGAAGCAGCACATCTCCGGGACCGCGACGCACCGCCACGCTCTCAACGGTGCCATCGCAGGTAATAAACTGTCCATCGATAGCGATCGCCGGAACACTCGGACGGTCATCAGACATACATCACTCGGCGAGGTCAAAAAAGCGCGAGCCTGAATGGTATGCGGGGCGATGGGCACACAGACCATACCCGTGTAATCGGGGCTGACAATGGGACCGCCGGCGGAAAGCGCATAGCCGGTGGAGCCGGTCGCCGTCGAAACGACGACACCGTCGCCGCGCAGGCGATCGATATGATGGCCGGACACCGTGATGTCAAACTCAACCATATCGGACAGGGGGCCGCGCGTAAGTGCCATATCGTTGAGGGCAAACGTGCGCACGACATCCTTCGTGCCATCGTCGCGCACGGACACGATATCCGCGGCGATGGTGGCGCGGCGGCTCACGTGCAGCTCACCGGACAGAGCATCGCTCACGACCTGCAGAATGTCGCGCTCCTCGGGGCTCGCAGCAGTTAAAAAGCCCAGGTGACCATAGGAAAGACCAAGGATAGGAATCTCGCGATGGTTGAGGATGCGGGCAGCGCGCAGCAACGTACCGTCGCCGCCGAGCGTAATGACCAGATCTGAGCCATCAATATCAGGCGTGCTTTGAATCTTCGATCGCTGGTCGGCAGCCCATGCGACCTCGTAGCCCTGGCGCGAAAGCCAAAGCTCGAGCATCAGGCCGCTCTCGACCGCCTCTTGCTTGTAGTAATTGGGAACCAGAAAGACCTTCATAGCGTTGCAGCTTTCTCGCTCAAAGCCGATACCTGGGATTGCAGCTCATCGTCGGTGCGTTCACCAGGGGCAAACCTTGTGCCGTACAGGAAAAACTCAACGTTGCCCTTAGCGCCATGGATGGGCGACACGCACGCGTCAAGCGGAAACAGGCCCTTGGCGGCAAAAAGCTCAATCGCCGCCACGAGCGTATCGCGGCGGACGGCGGGGTCGGTCACGATACCGCGCTCGCCCACCAGCGCAGCCGGCGCCTCAAACTGGGGCTTTACGAGCGTGCAGAACGAACCCGAAGGCTTCAGGCACGCCAGCACCGCATCGATAATGTTCGCGATGCTGGTAAACGAGACATCACAAACAGCCAGGTCGATGGCGCCGGCATAGCCAAGCTCAGGCAGCTGCGTCACGTTGGTGCGCTCATGCAGCGTCACGCGATCGTCCTGACGCAACGACCAATCGAACTGTGCGCGACCAACGTCCACCGAGACAACGGTCGCAGCTCCGCGCTTGAGCAGGCAATCGGTAAAGCCGCCGGTAGAGCAGCCTACGTCCAGGCAGGCAAGGCCCGTGGGGTCGATACAAAACGCATCGAGCGCACCCTCAAGCTTAAGGCCGCCGCGCCCAACGTACGGAATGCGCCCCTTCACGTGCAGCGGCAGGCCCGGGGTCACCTTAAGGCCCGGCGAAGTCAAGCGCTCGCCGCCACTCGAGACCAAGCCGGCCATAAGAGTGCGAAGGGCATCCGCGCGATCGGCGCAGATGCCCTGTGAAATCAGTTCGTCATCGAGACGCACGCGTTTCATGAATGCCATCAACCATTCGTATCCGGAGATGCGGCTAGCTATCCTGGGATTCGTTTGCCGCATCCTCATCGTATTCCTGCTCGAGCTTATCGGCCTCACGCGGCGTCAGCTCAAACTTGTCGACCATATCGACCGCGCGGGAGCCCAGCTCAATCGCTTCGTCAAACAGATCGAGTGAACGCTCCAAGGACGTATCCTTGGAGCGAACGGTAGCGATGATCTGGTCCAGACGGTCCGAGATCTCGTCAAAGTTGCGGACAGAACCCTCTGGCATGGCTACTCCTCGACGGAGTCGGCCTCGACGGCCTCAGCAGCGTCCACATCCTCGGCAAGTACACCGGCGGTAGCCTGAGCGGCAGCGACCTTGGCGGCCGACTCGGCAGCCTGCGCCTCCTCGCGAGCACGATCCTCGGCCAGCAGCTCCTGGTACAGGTCCTCACCCGGCAGCTCCTCGCTGCGCGCGATCTTGCCCAACACGCCGTTGACGAACGACGCGGACTGGTCGGTGCCATAGGCCTTGGCAAGTTCGACGGCCTCGTTGATCACGATAGCGTCCGAGACCTCTTCGTCGGTGAGGAAGCGCATCTCGTAGACGGCGATACGCAGCAGATTGCGGTCGGCGCCGGGCATGCGCATAAGATCCCAGTTCTTGGCGACGGCGCGCAGGGCACAGTCGATGCGATCGATATGGTCGTAGGCACCGCGGCACAGCTCCAGCGCATAGGGGTCGAGGGGTCCCTTCGAGATCAGGAAATCGCCCTCGAGGACGCGCTCGAGCGGACTGTCCGTGGCCTCGGCCTGGAACAGCAGCTGCAGCGCC
>URZJ01000154.1 GCA_900552395.1 uncultured Collinsella sp.
CCCGGCTCCACAGCCTGAAAGGAGGGCTGCGGATAAGGCTCCCGATATGAAAATCCCTGTTTTTATGCGTCTTTTCATCGATACCCCCCTTTTATCAGCTTCACTTAAGACAAACATATATATTATACCACGTAACAGCCAATGCAAAAAGGACATTTCTAAAATCTTCTTAGAAATGTCCTCTTACCGCTTATCAGGAACAAGTTCCCGGATGAATCATCAAACAGCTTCTTAATATAACTTTGCGCCTGCCGGTATATGGTCGTCCACCAGCAGGAGATGAAGTCCTTCTGCTCCGTCCTCTTCATGTACCGCAGAAATCAGCATACCGCAGGAATCAATTCCCATCATCTTGCGCGGAGGCAGGTTGGTGATGGCGAGCAAGGTCTTGCCGACCAGGTCCTCGGGCTCATAATAACCGTGAATGCCGGAGAGGATGGTACGATCGGTGCCGGTGCCGTCGTCGAGCGTAAAGTTCAGCAGCTTCTTGGACTTCTTGACGGCCTCGCACGCCTTGACCTTCACAGCGCGGAAATCGCTCTTGGAGAAGGTATCAAAGTCGACGAACTCCTCAAACAGCGGCTCGACGGCAATCTTGGAATAATCAACCGTGGGCTTGAGCGGCTTGACGAACGGGCTCGCGGTGTTGCCGGCCTCGGCAGCCTTGGCGGCAGCGGCACCGGACTGGAAACCCTTCTCGGGCTTCATGTGCGGGAACAGCAGCACGTCGCGGATGGAAGCCTGGTTGGTGAGCAGCATGACCACGCGATCGATACCGATGCCGATGCCGCCCGCAGGAGGCATACCGTACTCGAGGGCGCGCACGTAGTCCTCGTCGTACTCCATAGCCTCGTCGTCGCCGCCCGCCTTCTCGGCCATCTGGGCGGCAAAGCGCTCGGCCTGGTCGACCGGATCGTTCAGCTCGCCGAAGGCGTTGGCGTACTCGTGGCCGGCGATGACCAGCTCAAAGCGGTGCGTCAGACGCGGATCGTCCTCAAAACGCTTGGCAAGCGGGCTGACCTCGATGGGGTAATCGCAAACGAAGGTCGGGTTGACGATGGTGTCCTCGCCCAGCTCATCGTAAATCTCGGCGATGATCTTGCCAGCAGTCCATTCGGGCTTAATCTCCAGGCCCTTCTCGCGCGCGGCGGCGGCAAGCTCCTCGACCGGCGTGTCGATGGTGACCTGCTTGCCGAGCACGTCCGAGACGATGTCGGTCATGGGACGGCTTGCCCACTCACCGGACAGATCGATGGTCTGGCCCTGATACTCGATGACCTCGGGGTTGCCGATGGCCTTGTTGGCAGCCTTAATGACGCCCTGGGCGAGCGCCTTCATGCCCTCGAGATCGGAGAAGGCGCGGTAGGCCTCCATCGTGGTGAACTCGGGATTGTGGGTGAGGTCCATGCCCTCGTTGCGGAAGATGCGGCCGATCTCGAAGACGCGCTCAAAGCCACCGACGATGCAGCGCTTGAGATGCAGCTCGGTAGCAATGCGCAGGTAGCACTCCTGATCGAGCGCGTTGAAGTGCGTGATGAACGGCTTGGCCGTAGCGCCGCCCTGAATGGTCTGCAGGATGGGGGTCTCGACCTCCATGTAGCCGTCGGACTCCATAAAGCGGCGGAAGGTGGAGAGAATCTGCGAGCGCTTGCGGAAGGTCTCGCGAACATCGTCGTTGGCAATCAGGTCGACATAGCGCTGACGATAGCGGGTCTCCTTGTCGGAGAGGCCGTGGAACTTCTCGGGCAGCGGACGAACGGCCTTGGCAAGCAGGGTCGCACTCTTAGGGGCAACGGAAAGCTGGCCGCGCTGGGTGCGCACGACCACGCCGGTCACGCCCAGGATATCGCCAAGGTCGAGGGCCTTGAGCGTGTTCCAAGCGGTCTCGTCCGTGTCATTGATGCGGCAGAACAGCTGAATCTCGGCAGTCGCATCGCGCACGACGATGAACATAATCTTGCCCTGACCGCGCTTGGCGACCACACGGCCGGCGATCTTCACGACGTCCTCGGTGTCCTCGCCATCGGCAAGCTCGGCGTACTTAGCCTCGATCTCGGCAACGTAGTCCTCAAGCTCAGAGTGCTCGGGATAGGGGTTCTGGCCCGCCTCGAACAGGGCGGCGCGCTTGGCCAGGCGGGTGGCGCGCTCGTCGTTGAGCGTCGATGCCTGATCTGCGGCGTTCTGGTTCTCTGCCATAAGTTAACTCCTCAAACTAAAACGCTCCCCAGGATTCGGTCCCAGGGAGCGAAAACATACCTTTACGCGGGACCGTGGTCTAGCGTGCAATCTTGGCGATGGTGTAGACGCGGGTCTTGCCGGAAGGCGTAACGACCTCGACGGAGTCGCCCTCGCCGTGACCGATGATGGCGTGGCCGACCGGAGACTCGTTGGAAATCTTGTGCTCGAGCGAGTTGGTCTCGGTGGTACCGACGAGCGTGACTTCCATGACCTCACCGTTGGGATCAATCAGAGAAACGGTGGAACCGATGGAGACGGTCAGATCACCTGTGGTGGCAGCAACCTGAGCGTTGGCAAGGATGGCCTGGATCTCGGCAATACGAGCGGCGTTCTGGGCCTGCTTGTCCTTAGCGGCGTCGTACTCGGAGTTCTCCGAAAGGTCGCCGAACGCGCGGGCTTCCTTGATGTCCTCGACGATCTCCTTGGCGTAATCGCCCTCACGCCAAGCGAGCTCCTCGACGAGCTTCTGGCGGCCCTCAGCGGTCAGTACGATCTGGCTTGCGTCCATACGGATATCTCCCCAACTCTGATCAAACAATCAACTGTCAACAAAACGAAAAAGACCGGCTAGCCTGCGGGCAAGCCGGTCAGGTGCTCACCCCAAAGGGATGGGACTACTCTGCGTCCGCGTCGCTGTCCTCTGCCTGCTTCTTCTTGGCAGCAGCGAGCTTGGCCTCGAGCTCAGCGATCTCCTTGTCCTCCTCGGACTGCTCGACCACGACCTCCTCGGCCTGCTTGGTCTCGGCCTTATCGTCGCCCTCCATACCCTCGCGGATATTCTTGACGGTAGAGCCGAGGGACTTGCCGAGCTTCGGCAGGTTCTTGGGCCCGAAGATAATCAGGACAACGACGAGAATAATGATGAGCTCAGGAGCCCTCAGTCCAAACATGTAGACCTCCACAATACAGCGAGACAAGCTCGAATGAGTATACCGCGGGTATCGCGGTATCACAACAATAGCTAAAAAAAGGGACCGCAAGAAGCGGTCCCTCCTCATGCTCTGGTCGGGTTGACTGGATTTGAACCAGCGACCCCTGCGTCCCGAACGCAGCGCTCTACCAAACTGAGCCACAACCCGTTAGCTCGACTATAGTAACAAAGATTTCCGTCGCGTGCTAGAGAAATTTTTACTTCTTTGGCACTTCGATGCGAACCGTGTTGGGAATGAGCTCCGTCGCGCAGGACCACCAGCCGTTTTGCAGGGCAGCGTCGGCAAGCCTTTCGGCCGTGGCGGCGGTGTCGCAAATGGCAAACGAGCAGGCGCCCGATCCACACACATCTACAGCAACCGTGCCGTCCTGTTTACGCAGCCAATCGAGAACCGTTTGAATCTGCGGCTCCATCTGTGCGGAAATGACGCCCAGGTTGTTATGGATGAGTGCATATGCCGTCTCGGCATCACCGGCACGCAAGGCAGAAGCTATCGCGCCGGGCTTGTCCGCAGGCACCGGGGCCTCGTCAAAACGTCGATAGGCTTCAATTGTCGAAACGCTTGCCTCGCGCGGCTTGACCAACACGACGGGTGTTGCGGGCAGCACGGGATACTCAGTTGCCAGCACGTCTCCCCCACCTACGTAGAACGAAGGGCTCGCGTGCAAAAAGAACGGGACGTCAGCACCAATGCCCCGCGCAATGTCGTCGAGCGCGGGGTCGGAGCGATCAATTCCCCAGAGCTCCGCCAAGGCGACAATGACCGCGGCCGCATCCGTCGAGGGACCGCCCAAGCCGGCGCACAATGGAATGCGCTTCTCAATCGTCACGCAGATGCTTGCCTCGCGACCATAATGCTCGGCCATAGCAACCGCAGCCCGATACGCCGTATTCTTTTGCATGGGAAAATCTGATGCCGGAACCGTCTGGACGGTCAGCGCCTGTGCCGGCGTAACCGTCACGGTATCGGAAAGACCGACAGCTGCCATCAGGGAATCGACCCTGTGGTAGCCGCGGTCATCGCGCTCGGTATGAACCCCCAAGTAGAGGTTAATCTTTGCCGGCGCGGAAAGAGTCAGGGACCGATCGGTCACCGCTAGTGCTCCTCGAGCTGATTGCCGAGCGGGGTAAAGATATGCTCGCCGCTCTCGGGGTCGAACAGCTCGACCTGACCGGTGAGGACATCGATATACTGGTAGGACTGACGCGACTTGCGGCCACGGCGCTCGTCAACCTCGACGATAAAGACGGCGGGGTGGACGCTCTTGATGGTGCCCATGCGCTCGACGACGCGGGTGCGGCCCATGTTGGCCTTCACCTTAACGCGATCGCCCACCATATCGGTCAGCTTCTCGTGGATGTCGTCGACGTGATTGACTTCCATCTCTTCCATGAACAGGGCCTCCAGAAGGTGCAATTCAAAAAGGGGATAATACCCCTAAGATAGACAAAACTCTAATACTATAGCACCCTGCTGCCGCCA
>URZJ01000155.1 GCA_900552395.1 uncultured Collinsella sp.
GGCCTCCGTCGTGAGCAGGACTGTAGAGCAGGAAACTTAACCCCCACACCCCTCACGCGGCGGGCAAACTCGCCTTGTGCTCTATCACGCTAAAGTGTATGATTCTGAACGTTACATGACTCACTTTACCTAACTAAAGTGCTATCGAGGGGGAATACCATGAATACCGATATGTCTCGTCGTCAGTTTGTTGGTCTAGCCGGCTCGCTTGCCACGGTGCTCGGCCTTGGTCTTGTCGGTTGCGGCGGTGGTGCCGGCAAGGGCTCCGCTGCTGGCTCTGCCGCGGCCAAGGATGCGAAGGGCGCTGCGGAGTCCAAGAAGCTCGTGGTGGGCTTTGATAAGTCCTATCCTCCGTACGGTTTTGTGGGCGACGATGGCGAGTACACCGGCTTTGATCTCGATCTGGCCAAGGCTGTTGCCGATAAGCAGGGCTGGGAGGTCAAATACGAGGCCATCGACTGGGACGCCAAGGATACGCTGCTCAACTCCGGCGCCATCAACTGCATCTGGAACGGCTTTACCATGGAGGGCCGTGAGGACGACTACACGTTCTCCGAGCCGTACATGCTCAACGAGCAGGTGCTGGTGGTAAAGAAGGATGCGGGCATCAAGAGCTGGGACGATCTTGCCGGCAAGACCGTGATTACCCAGACCGATTCCGCTGCGCAGGATGTACTCGAGGGTGACCAGAAGGATCTGGCGGCGACGTTTGCCACGCTCGACACGATCGGCGAGTACAACACGGCCTTTATGCAGCTCGAGAGCGGCGCGGTCGATGCCGTGGCTTGCGACCTTTCGATTGCCCAGTATCAGCTTGCCGCCAAGCCCGATGCCTATACGCAGCTCGACAAGCCGTTGTCCAGCGAGCACTACGCCGTTGGCTTTAAGAAGGGCGACACCAAGTCGGCCGATGCCGTGAGCGAGTCGCTCAAGGCGCTCTATGAGGACGGCACGGTCAAGGACCTGTGCGATAAATATGCAGAATACGGTCTTTCCTTCGACAACTGGGGGCTCAAATAGCGGCTTTCCCAGGCACCCGATTTTGCCGTTCAAACCGTCGCTTGCGTACATTTAGTACGCGGCGCTCCTCTTTCACGGCAAACTCGGGCACCTGGAAAACCCGCTTTAGCATTGGGTTCGCTGTTCCGTTGCTGTGAAAGAGAGCTTAGGTTGTCTATTCAGGTCATGATGCAGATGCTTGGCCAGGGATTCTTGGTCAGCTTGCAGCTGTTTGTGCTGACGCTGCTGGGGTCGATTCCGCTGGGAATTCCCGTGGCGTTTATGCGCATGAGTAAGATCGCGCCGCTTCGCTGGATTGCGCGCATCTACATTTCGGTCATGCGCGGTACGCCGCTCATGCTGCAGATGTTTGCCATCTACTTTGCCCCGTACTACGTGTTTGGCATTTCGCTTACGCCCGATTCCAAGTGGACGGCGTGCGTTGTGGCGTTCATCATCAACTACGCCGGCTACTTTGCCGAGATCTATCGCTCGGGCTTGCAGTCCATTCCGTGCGGTCAATACGAGGCAGCCGAGGTGCTGGGCTATTCGCGTCTGCAGACATTTTTGTACATTGTGATGCCGCAAGTCGCCAAGCGCATTTTGCCGGCGATGGGCAATGAGATCATCACGTTGGTCAAGGACACATCGCTGGCATTTGCCATTGGCGTGGGCGAGATGTTCTCGACGGCCAAGGCGCTGGTTGCCTCGCAGGTGAGCATGGTGCCGTTTGCGATTGCGGCGCTGATCTACTGGGTTTTCAACTTCGTGGTCGAGATGCTGTTGGGCGCCGCGGAGAAAAAATTGGATTACTACCATGACTAATTCGGTAATGAATATATCGAACGCGCGTAAGGCGTTTGGCGGCAATGAGGTGCTCAAGGATATCTCGCTCGAGGTAAAGCGCGGCGAGGTCGTGGCGATTATCGGGCCTTCGGGCGGCGGTAAGTCCACGCTGCTGCGCTGCGCCACGCTGCTCGAGACGCTCGATGGTGGCTCGCTCTCGTTTGGCGACCTTGCGGTTGCGACGGATGCGGGATCGGGTGCGGTCTATGCGAAGGGAGATGTTCCCAAGCAAGCGCGTTCGCGTTTTGGTCTGGTGTTTCAGAACTACAACCTGTTCCCGCACTATACGGTGATGAAAAACATCACCGATGCTCCGATTCGCGTGCTCAAGCGCCCGCGTGAGCAGGCGGAGGCGCGTGCGCATGAGTTGATCGCGCAGATGGGGCTTACGGGCAATGAGAACAAGGTGCCATGTGAGCTTTCGGGCGGCCAGCAGCAGCGCGTGAGTATTGCCCGCGCCCTGGCGCTCGACCCGGAAATCTTGTTCTTTGATGAGCCGACCTCGGCGCTCGATCCAGAGTTGACGGCCGAGGTGCTGCGCGTCATTAAAGACCTCGCCGCGCAGAATATGACGATGGTGATCGTGACCCATGCGATGCAGTTTGCGCGCGATGTTGCCGACCGCGTGGTCTTTATGGACGGCGGCCGCATTGTCGAGGAGGGTCCTGCCGAGCAGGTTATCGACCATCCGCGTGAGCAGCGCACGCGTGAGTTCTTGAGCCGTATCGAGGGGTAGGCTCAGGTATTTACTCAACTATTAATTGAGGCGAAGCCGCCGCAGGTCTTACCGTCTGTGGCGGCTTTTTGTTTGCATCGACGGGGTTCAATAATCGCCTCACAAGCTTGTCTCTTCCTCTCGCCGCCTGTATTCATACGTGCGCCGAAAGGTGTGCATGGACGGTCGCCCGTGAGGGTAGGGTGGTGGCATAGGACATTTGGAGGGTGAGTCGGCTCGGCTGCCGACCATGCTGCTCCCGGGATGGCACCGACCGCGAACTCTCCCCGTTGGCGTCGCGCATTGCGCGCGGCCCTGCAAGGAGGTCATCATGGGTGCTCCCAAGACCGGTAACGTAAGGAACGTGGTGCTCGTAGGCCAAGGCGGGGTGGGCAAGACTTCACTCGCCGAAGCCATGCTCCACCTTTCCGGCAAGACCGCCCGCCTGGGCGGCCACGACGGCACCAAGCCCACGCTCGACTATGACCCCGAAGAGGTCAAGCGTGCATTTTCCATCTCGACGACCATTGCGCCGATCGACTGGAAGGGCGCACGCATCAACGTGCTCGATGCCCCGTGCTATCCCGATTTTATCGGCGACGCCTTTGCCGCGATGAGCGTCTGCGAGACGGCTCTGTTTGTGGTCGACGCCGAGGCCGGCCCGCAGCCTACGACGGTTAAGCTCTGGTATGCCGCCGAGGACCTGCGTCTGGCGCGTGCGGTGTTTGTAAACCGCCTGTCGCGCTCCGAGGCCAGCTTTGCGACCACGATGGACCTGCTGCAGGAGCGCTTTGGTACGCGCCTGGGCGCCGTGACCCTTCCCTGGGGCGAGGGCGAGGACTTTGACGGCATTATCGACCTGGTGCGCATGAAGGCGCGCCACTGCAACGGCACCGAAGCCGTTGAGTCGGAGATTCCCGAGGAGTATCGTGCCCAGGCCGAACAGGCCCATGACCATCTGTGCGAGTTGGTGGCCGAGGCCGACGATGAGCTGATGATGAAGTACCTGGAAGGCGAGGAGACGCTGACGCAGGAGGAGCTTGAGGGCTTGCTGTCGAAGGCGATTGCCGAGCGCATCTTTGTGCCGGTCTTTGCGGGCGATTGCATTAAGGAGCAGGGCGTCAACTCGCTGATGGACGACATCGCGACGTACTTCCCGGCGCCGACCGACTACGGCGAGATGCCGCTTATCGACGGCGATTCGCTCAAGATTTCGAGCGACGATGACCGTCCGGTGGCGTTTGTGTTTAAGACTCTGGCCGATCCGCAGCAGGGTCGCATCAGCTTTATCAAGGTGCTGACGGGCACGCTTGAGCCGGGCCTTGAACTGATTAACGCGCGTACCCGCAAGAGCGATCGTCTGGCTCACCTGTATGTGATGTGCGGTCGTGACATGACCGAGGTCGGCCACGCCTATGCCGGCGATATCATCGTGGCGCCCAAGCTGGCTGCCGATACGGGCGACACGCTCTCGATTACCGGTAAGGTCGAGGCTGCGGCGTTTAAGTTCCCCAACTCGCAGTACCGTATTGCCATCGAGGCCGAGAATCGCGGCGACGAAGAGAAGCTCTACACGTTTATCGAGAAGGCCTGCAAGGCCGATCCGACCATGAGTATCGACCGCGACGAGGAGACCGGGCAGACCATCATCTCGGCGGTGGGCGAGGCGCAGGTTTCGGTGCTGCTCAACCGTCTGGAGGACCGCACCAAGGTCGTGGCCAAGAGCGTGCCGATCCGTATCCCGTATCGCGAGACCATCCGCCGCACGGCAAGCGCCCAGGGTCGCCACAAGAAGCAGACCGGCGGCGCCGGTCAGTACGGCGACTGCTGGCTGCGCGTGGAGCCGCTCATTGGGCCCGACGGCACGAGCGACGGCTATGAGTTTGTTGACGAGGTCGTGGGCGGCCGCATCCCGCGCTCGCTCATCCCCGCCGTGGACAAGGGTGTCCAGGAGACCATGAAGGACGGCATCATCGCTGGCTACCCGCTCACGGGCATTCGCGTGGCTGTGTACGACGGCTCGTATCACAGCGTCGACTCCAACGAGATGGCGTTCAAGACAGCCGCGCGCATCGGCTTC
>URZJ01000156.1 GCA_900552395.1 uncultured Collinsella sp.
GCCTCAGGACGGCGGCCTGGGCTTCCACTACAAGTGGGACATGGGCTGGATGAACGACACCCTGCACTACATGCAGACCGATTTTCCGTGGCGACCCGGCAACCACGGGCTGCTCACGTTCTCCATCATGTACGCCTTTACCGAGAACTTTATTTGCCCGCTGAGCCACGACGAGGTCGTCCACGGCAAGTGCTCGCTCATCGGCCGCATGCCGGGCGACTGGTGGCGCCAGTTTGCCGGCCTGCGCACGCTGGCTTTCTACCAGATGACGCACCCCGGCGCCAAGCTCAACTTTATGGGCAACGAGATCGGCCAGTTTATTGAGTGGCGCTACTACGAGTCCATCCAGTGGTTCCTAACCGAGGAGTACGAGACCCACCGTCATCATCAGGCGTTTATCAAGGCGCTCAACCACCTGTACACCGCCGAGCCCGCCCTGTACGAGCGCGGCTACACCGATGACGGCTTTACCTGGATCGACGCGGACAACTCCAAGCAGTCCATCGTGAGCTTTGTGCGTCAGGGCGAGGACGTCGATGACGACCTGGTGATCCTGATCAACTTTGACCCGGCGAGCTACGAAAGCTTCCGTGTGGGCGTGCCGCGCGAGGGCGACTGGGAGGTCATCTTCGATTCCGACCGTCCCGAGTTTGGCGGGAGCGGCTATGCCGGCGAGGAACCCTATACCTGCTCGAGCGAGCCCTATCCCTGGAACGGGCAGATGGACTCCATCGAGATTAAGGTGCCCGGCCTGGCAGGCGTGGTGCTTAAGCGCCTCGGCCCCAGCAGCTACAAGCCGCCCGTGGTCGAGGCTCCCAAGGCTGCGCCCAAGAAGCGCACGTCCTCGGTGAAGCCCAAGACTGCTGCGGTCAAGAAGGCACCGGCTAAGGCGAAGACTACGACGACCAAGGCGAAGGCTGCCGCGAAGCCCGCCGCCAAGGCCACTACGGCCAAGAAACCGGCTGCCAAAAAGGCCGCTACCAAGACCAAGTCTGCTTCTGTTAAGCCGTCTGCCAAGGATGCGTAACAAAACCGTTACAGCTGTAATTACCCGCCCCGACGAGGCGTAGGATACAAGTCATAACCGTTCCGGGAGAAACATCCCCGGGGGAAAGGAACGTATGAATAAGATCTTCGACAACAAGCAGGAGTTTACCGAGCTCTATCGCGATGCCGTCATGAGCATCAGCGGCAAGAGCGTCGAGGCCGCCAGCGACCTCGACCGCTTTAACGCCCTGGCCAAGCTCGTGGCCGAGAAGGCCCGCACCGTTGCCACCAAGAGTGACGCCCGCGCCACCGCCGAGGGCAAGAAGCGCGTGTACTACTTCTCGATCGAGTTTTTGATCGGCCGCCTGCTCGACAACTATCTGCTCAACTTTGGCGTGCGCGATATGGTCGCCGAGGCGCTCGACGACATGGGCTTCGACCTGTCCGTCATCGAGAACCAGGAGCCCGATCCGGCTCTGGGCAACGGTGGCCTGGGCCGCCTGGCCGCTTGCTTCCTGGATTCCATGGCAGCCGAGGGCATTGCCGGATACGGCAACGGCATGCGCTACCGCTACGGTCTGTTTAAGCAGGAGATCGTCAACGGCAGCCAGGTCGAGACCACCGACGAGTGGCTCACCCATGGCTATCCCTGGGAGGTCCGCCGTCAGGACAAGGCCGTGACCATTAAGTTTGGTGGCCATGTTGAGGGCTTTGAGGAGGACGGCCGCACGTTCTACCGCACGGTGGACACGCAGGACATCCTGGCCGTCCCCTATGACATCCCCGTCGTGGGCTATGCCGGCGAGACCGTCAACAAGCTGCGCGTCTGGGCCGCCGAGCCGGTCGTGGAGCACTTTGACCTGGAGGCCTTCAACCGCGGCGACTACGCCCTGGCCGATGCCGAGCGCGCCGAGGCCGAGGCCATCAGCGCCATCCTCTACCCCAACGACGCCGGCGAGCACGGCCGTCTGCTGCGCCTGAAGCAGGAGTACCTGTTTGTCTCAGCCGGCATCTACAGCCTGCTCGACACCTTTGAGAAGGAGCACGGCGAGAACTGGGAGCTGCTGCCGCAGTTTGTGGCCATCCACACCAACGATACCCACCCCGCCATGTGCGGCCCCGAGCTCATGCGCATCCTGATCGACGAGAAGAAGCTCGAGTGGGATGACGCCTGGAACATCGTGACGCAGGTCGTGAGCTACACCAACCACACCATCCTGCCCGAGGCTCTGGAGAAGTGGCCCATCGGCACGTTCTCCAAGCTCCTCCCCCGCGTGTACCAGATCATCGACGAGATCAGCCGTCGTTGGCACGAGTCGTTCGACACCACGCACGAGGGCTGGCAGGAGCGTCTGCGCCAGACCGCCATTCTGTGGGACGGCGAGATTCGCATGGCCAACCTGTCCGTGATCTGCAGCCACAGCGTTAACGGTGTGGCCAAGATCCACTCCGACATCATCAAGAACATCGTGCTCAAGGACTTCTATGCCCTGACGCCCGAAAAGTTCAACAACAAGACCAACGGCATCTCGCACCGTCGTTTCTTTGCCGAGGCCAACCCCACCTACGCCAAGCTCGTGACCGAGGCCATTGGCGACGGTTGGCTCAAGGACGCCTTTGAGCTGGAAAAGCTCAAGGAGTTCCAGAACGACACCGAGTTCCTCAAGGCCGTTGGCGCCTCCAAGCGCGCCAACAAGGAGCGTCTGGCCGCCTATGTTAAGGCCGAGACCGGTCTGGTCATTGACCCCAACACCGTCTTCGATGTTCAGGTAAAGCGCTTCCACGCCTACAAGCGCCAGCTCATGAACATCATGAAGGTGATGGACATCTACAACCGTCGCATCGCCGACCCCAACTTCCACGTGACGCCGACGACCTTCATCTTTAGCGGCAAGGCCGCCTCGAGCTACACCTTCGCCAAGGAGACCATCCGCCTCATTAACTCCGTGGCTGACGTCATCAACAACGATGCCCGCGTCAACGAGGTCATGAAGGTCTGCTTTATCCCCAACTTCCGCGTGAGCAACGCCCAGCTCATCTACCCCGCCGCCGAGATCTCGGAGCAGATCTCCACGGCCGGCAAGGAGGCCTCGGGCACGTCCAACATGAAGCTCATGATGAACGGCGCCATTACGCTGGGCACCCTCGACGGTGCCAACATCGAGATCGCCGACCTGGCCGGCCGCGAGAACGAGGCCATCTTTGGCCTGACCGCTCCCGAGGTCGAGCAGCTCTGGGCATCCAACAGCTACTTTGCGTGGGATACCCTCAACAACGATCGCGAGCGTCTGGGCCGCGTGATGGACGAGCTCAAGGACAACACGTTTGCCGGCCTTTCGGGCAACTTCGAGAGCATCTACAACGAGCTCATGAACAACAACGACCCCGACCTGGTCATGGCCGACTTCCGCAGCTACGTCGACGCCTGGGAGAAGCTCACGAACAGCTACGGCGACCAGGAGACCTGGAACCGCAAGGCCCTGCTCAACACCGCCTCCTCCGGCTGGTTCTCGAGCGACCGCACCATTCGCGAGTACCGCGACGAGATCTGGCACGCGTAAAGGCGCGCGAGCTCCCTTTGCCGCACGGCATTACTCGACGGGCGTGACAGTGCGCCGCGCCCGTCGCTAATGGGTTAGGAACATCGATGACAGAAGGAGAAATCGATGAGTAAGAAAGAATGCATCGCGATGCTCCTCGCAGGAGGACAGGGCAGCCGATTGGGGGCACTCACCCAAAAGATCGCCAAGCCGGCGGTTAGCTTTGGTGGCAAGTTCCGCATTATCGACTTTTCGCTGTCCAACTGCTCCAACTCGGGCATCGACACGGTGGGCGTTCTGACGCAGTACCGTCCCTACCTGCTGCATGCCTATGTGGGCTCCGGCGAGGCGTGGGACCTGGACAGCCGTGACGGCGGCGTTTCAATCCTGCCGCCGTACGAGACGCAGACCGGCGGCGCCTGGTATGCGGGCACAGCCGACGCCATTACGCAGAACCTCGACTACATCAAGGCCAACGACCCCAAGTACGTCCTGATTCTTTCGGGCGATCACCTATATCGCATGGACTACCGCAAGATGCTCAAGACGCACATTGATAACAACGCCGACCTCACGGTGAGCGTTATGCCCGTGCCGTGGGAGGAGGCCAGCCGCTTTGGCATCCTGACCACCGACCCCGAGGACGGCCGCATCACCAAGTTCACCGAGAAGCCCGAGAAGCCCGATTCGAACCTCGCGTCCATGGGCATTTACATCTTCTCGGCCGATGTGCTGATCGAGGCGCTCGAGGAGGACGCTCTGGACCAGCGCTCGAGCCACGACTTTGGCAAGGACATCATCCCCAAGCTGCTCGGGGAGAACAAGCGCCTGTACAGCTACGAGTTCCACGGCTTTTGGAAGGACGTCGGCACCATCGCCAGCTTCCACGAGACCTCGATGGACCTGCTGGGCAACAACCCCGAGTTCGATCTGTTTGACAAGAACTTCCCCATCATGTCCAACATCACCACGCGTCCGCCGCACTACATTGGCCCGGACGGCCGCCTGGACGACTGCCTTGTCTCCAACGGCTGCAAGATCTACGGCACCGCTCGCCACTCGATCCTTTCGACCGATGTCATC
>URZJ01000157.1 GCA_900552395.1 uncultured Collinsella sp.
GGAGCCCACGACGCCTTGGCCGGAAACGGGGGAGTCCAGGGCGATCTGCAGGTCGAGCGTTGCCTGCGGGCGGGCGACGACGTCGATGGCGGCAATCGCAGCCGCCGCGTCGACGCCGCTTACGCGCACGGTAACCGTGGCGTGCTGGTACGCGGGCACATCGATGATGATGCGCTTGACGGCGTGCTCGGCCAGGTAGGCGTAGGCAGCCTCGCCCATGCCGGTCTCGAAGGCCTCGGCGGGGGAGAGCTCCTCCTCGAGCTTGATGGCGCCGGCCTGATAGACGGAGGTGGCGGGCACGTCGAGCTCGGTCTCGGGCGTGATGCGGGCGCGGTCGGCGGCATCACCTGGGGCGGAGGCGCGGCGCTCGGGGAAGCGCTCGGCCATGGCTTCCATGGCGGCGTCGAAGGCGTCGGCAGCGCCGGAGAACTGCTCGTCCAGGCCCTCGACCTCAACGGCCTCGGCGGGTGCGTCGGCAAGCTCGTCGGAAAGCTCGAGCTTGGTCTGGTTCATCTTGAGCCAGCCCCAAGTGGCGGCAGGCATCGCGTTGACCTGCTCAAGGGTGGTTGCAGCGGTGTTCGTGGTTTGTTTCATTATCCGATCGCTCCTTCCATCTCGAGCTTGATCAGGTTGTTCATCTCGACGGCGTACTCAAGCGGCAGCTCCTTGGAGACCGGGTTGGCAAAGCCGTTGACGATCATGGTGCGGGCCTCTTCCTCCGAGATACCGCGGCTCATCAGGTAGAACACCTTATCGTCGCCGATGCGGCCGATGGTGGCCTCGTGGCCGATATCGACGTTCTTGGCGCGGATGTCCATGGCGGGGATGGTGTCGGAGCGGCTTTGGTCGTCGAGCATGAGCGACTGGCAGCTCACGGTTGCCTTGGAACCCTCGGCCTTGGGCGTGGCCACGATGGAGCTGCGGAACGTCTGGATGCCGCCGCTCTTGGAGATGCCCTTAGTCTCGACGGTTGCGGAGGTCTCGGGCGCGTTGAGCACGACCTTGCAGCCGGTGTCCAGGTTCTGGCCGGCGCCGGCAAAGGTGATGCCGGTAAAGCTCGAGCGGGCGCGGCGGCCGTTGAGCACGCTCATGGGGTAGAGGTAGCCCACGTGGCTGCCGAAGGAGCCGCTGATCCATTCGATATCGCCGTCCTCGTCCACGCGCGCACGCTTGGTGTTGAGGTTGTACATGTTCTTGGACCAGTTCTCGATGGTCGAGTAGCGCAGATGCGCACGCTTGCCCACAAAGAGCTCTACAGCGCCGGCGTGGAGGTTGGCCACGTTGTACTTGGGCGCGGAGCAACCCTCAATGAAGTGCAGGTCGGCATCGTCCTCGACGATGATGAGCGTGTGCTCAAACTGGCCGGCGCCCTTGGCGTTGAGGCGGAAGTAGCTCTGCAGCGGAAAGTCGAGCTTAGTGCCCTTGGGCACGTAGACAAACGAGCCGCCCGACCATACGGCGCCGTGCAGGGCCGCAAACTTGTGGTCGGTGGGCGGGATGAGCGTCATAAACTTCTCGTGGATGAGCGGTTCCCACTGTGGATCGTGCAGGGCTTCTTCAATACCGGAGTAGACGATGCCCATCTTGGACGCCGTGTCCTGCATGTTGTGGTAGACCAGCTCGGAGTCGTACTGCGCGCCGACGCCCGCCAGGTAGCTACGCTCGGCCTCGGGGATGCCCAGGCGCTCAAAGGTGTTCTTGATGTCGTCGGGCACCGACTCCCAGTCGTGCTTTTGGTCGGTGTTGGGCTTGACGTAGGTGACGATGTTGTCCATGTCCAGGCCCTCGATCGAGGGGCCCCACGTCGGGTCGGGAAAACGATTGAAGATCTCGAGGGACTTTAAGCGCAGATCGAGCATCCACTGCGGCTCGTCCTTCTTGGCGCTGATCTCGCGCACGATGTCGGGCGTGATGCCGGCGTCGAGGCGCTCGAATCCCTCCTCGCCATAGGTGAAGTCGTAGAGGCTGCGGTCGATGTCCGCGACCTCGGTGCGGTTCTTGGTCATTGTGTCGCCCCTTTACGCCTGCTGCCCGGCAGCGGCGGCCTCGGCCTGGGCGCGCTGCTCGGCGGCCTCGCGCTCGAAGGTCTCAAAGCCGTTCTTGTCGATCCAGGGGATGAGCGAGGCGTCGTCCTCGCGCACGATGTGACCCTTGACCATAACGTGGACGCGGTCGACATCCAAGTGCTCCAGGATGCGCGTGTTGTGCGTGATGATGAGCATGGAGCCGTCGCAGCTCTTGCGGTAGGCGTCCATGCCGTGGCTGACGGTGGAAAGCGCGTCGACGTCCAGGCCGGAGTCGGTCTCGTCTAGGATGGCGAGCTTGGGCTGCAGCAGCAGAAGCTGGAGCATCTCGACCTTCTTTTTCTCGCCGCCCGAGAAGCCCACGCCCAGCTCACGGTTGAGGTAGGAGGTATCCATGTTAAGCTCGGCCGCGAGCTCCTTGACGCGACGTCGGAACTCCTTGCCCTTCATCTCCAGGCCGGGGCAGCCGGCGATGCTGGCGCGCAAAAAGCTCGACAGCGGCACGCCCGGGATCTCGACCGGGGCCTGGAAGCTCAGGAACAGGCCGGCGCGCGAGCGCTTGTCGGTGGTGAGCTCGGTGATGTCCTGGCCGTCAAAGACGATGCGGCCGTCGTTGACGGTATAGACGGGATCGCCCATGACCAGGTGGCCGAGGGTGGACTTGCCAGCGCCGTTGGGTCCCATCAGCACGTGGGTCTCGCCGGCGGCGACGTTGAGGTTGACGTTGTGGAGGATGGTCTTTTCGTCCACGGAGGCGGTCAGACCTTCGATGGAAAGCAGCGGATTTGCACTCATGCTGTCCCTCTCTGTATATGGTGTACTCATAGGTGTACTAAACCCTAGGAATCTTCTCGGAATAAAGTTACTATGGGTTCGGCGTTAGTCAAGGGAAAACCCGACTAATCCACTCGAGTTTTCTAGATGTGGGACATAATAATCAGGTTTGTTTGTTCCGCTTGCATAGGATTTGGGACAAACAAGCCTGGTTTTGTCCCAGTAACGATGGGAGGGTAGGTATGCTCATTTCTTCTAAGGGCCGCTATGCCCTCCGACTGATGATCTATATCGCAGCGCTTGGTGACGCCGAGGGCAAGATCGCCCTGCGCGAGGTCGCCGACCGCGAGCGTATCTCGCAAAAGTATCTGGAACAGCTGGTCCGTCCGCTCATGAAGGCGGGCCTACTTAAGAGCGTGCGCGGCAAGGGCGGCGGCTACATGATGGCCAAGGACCCGGTCGAGGTGCGTGCCGGCGACATCCTGCGCGCCGTCGAGGGCAGCACGGCTCCGGTAGCGTGCGATGGCATCGACAACAGCTGCGCCCGCAGCGATCTTTGCTCGACCGTCAAATTCTGGCGCGGTCTGGACGACGTGATCGAAAAGTACGTCGACGGCGTGACGTTGGCCGACCTGGCCGCCGTCCCCGAGATTAACTTTGACATCAGGCTGTAGGTTGAGCGCAATTCCTTAAGATTTCGCGGAGGGTTGTTGCCGTTTACCGAGGGGTTGTTGTGCAACAACGGGCGAGCTGCAATACTTATTTTTATCTTTGCAAACTGCACTTTAACTACACCAATGCAGGGAGGATCTTATGCAGCCCAAGCATTCTGCGATTGTCGCGGGCCTGACGCTGGCGCTTTCGTTTGGCGCCGTTTGCGCGCCGGCACCCGCCGCTGCCGAGGAGCCCACGCCGGGCGTTGCCTCGGATGCGACCGATATCGATAAGGGTCTCTATACCCAGCAGTCCTTTTCGGGCGTGCTGAGGTCGGTCCAGGGCGTTTCGTTTGTTAACGTGACTCCCGAGATGAAGTACTTCACCAAATATGAGAGTCACGGCAACTATAACCAGGGCTTTTCGTACGGTGACGGTTATAACGCGCTGGGTTATTACCAGTTCGACCGTCGTTGGTCGCTCATTCCGTTTATGAAGCAGGCCTACAACTACAACCCCGAAAAATACAGCATGCTCAAGGATGCGATTGATCGCGGCAGCGAGATTTCCAACATGAGCAATGCCATGTACGAGAACGGCCAGCTCACCGAGTTGGGCCGTATTGCGCAGGAGGCCTTCCAGGGCGCTTATAACATCGATCCTGTTGAGTTCTCAGCTCTTCAAGATGCCTATGCGTACAACTCGTACTATGCGGTGACCGAGGCGTGGCTCAAGAGTGGCCTGGGCATTGATATTTCGGGCCGTGCCGATTGCGTTAAGGGCATGGTGTGGAGCATCACCAACATGTGCGGCACCGGTGGTTGCAGGGACTTCTTCCGTTGGGCAAACCTTTCTAACAGTATGACCGATCGCGAGTTTGTGACGGCGCTTTCCAACAGTGTGGTCAATAACGTGGCGACCAAGTATTCGAGCCAGCCCCAGTATCATGAGGGATGGAAGAACCGCTACCGCAATGAGCTCAAGGACTGCTTGGTTTATATCGCCGAGGACGAGGCCGCTGCCGCTGCGACGCCCGTGCAGCCCGGGCCCACGCCGGTGCCCTCGCCGACGCCTGATTCGAATGACGGCTCGCGTGGCGATGCTAACGATGACAGGAT
>URZJ01000158.1 GCA_900552395.1 uncultured Collinsella sp.
CCCCTTTCGCATGCCACTGATTACAAGCAGATTCCTCACCGAACACACCGTGCTGGAGCCCGAGGGCAACAAGAGCAGCTTTACCGTCACCTTCCCCAGCTGGAAAGAGCGCGACGACGCCCACGCGGTGCTCGCCAACGGCGGCGTGCGCTTCCGCAGCGGCAAGGCGCTCGTGCCCTTCCGCATCACCGGCAACATCGACTGGGGCGTTCCGGTGCCCGAGGTCGACGGCGTGACCGACGTCACCTGCTGGTGCTGGCCCGAGAGCCTGTGGGCGCCCATCAGCTACACCCGCACCGTGCTCGCACGCGATGCCAAGGCCGCCGGCGTGACCGAGGGCGTCGCCGCCCAGGATGCCGCCCTCATGGGCGAGCCCGCCGCCGATTCCACGCAGGTCCCCGCGCCCACCTACCAGCACAGCTCGCTCGACTGGCGCGACTGGTGGTGCTCTGACGACGCGCAGATCTATCAGTTCATCGGTCAGGACAACATCTACTTCTACTGCATCGCGCAAACCGCCATGTGGGAGGCCCTGGGTTGGGACCTTACGCAGAGCACCGTCAGCGCCTGCTATCACCTGCTCTACATGGGCAAAAAGGCGAGCTCGTCCTCGCAGACGCCTCCCCCGCCGGCAGACGACCTGCTCAACCACTACACCTGCGAGCAGATGCGTGCGCATTGGCTGTCGCTCGGCCTGTCCGAGAAGCCGGTGAGCTTTAGTCCCAAGGCATACGACACGCGCGTGACCGGCAAGGACAAGGACGGCAACGAGGTGCGTGCCTGCGACGACAAGCGCGTCATCGATCCGGCCCTTAAGGAGAGCGCGCTGCTGACCGGCGTCTTCAACCGCCTGGCCCGCAGCTGCTTCTACGGCGTCGCCATCAAGGAGGGCGACGAGAGCCCCTATCGCAACGGCTGCATCCCCGCCGGTGCCGCCTCCGCCGCCGTGGTCGAGGCTGCCGAGCAGGCCGCTCTCGCCTTTGAGCAGGCCATGTACAAGTTCGAGACGCACCGCGCGCTTGCCGTGTGCGACGACTACCTGCGTGCCGCCAACAAGCGCTGGAGCGACGCCTCCAAGGCCGCCAACAAGCTCGAGGGCGAACCAGCCAACGCCGCCATGAAGCAGGCCCTCGTCGACGCCTTTACCGAGCTGCGTGTGGCGACCGTGCTCATGCACGGCATCGTCCCGGCCGGCTGCGAGCTCATCTGCGAGTATTTCGACATCGACCCGGTCGCCTTCTTTAGCTGGGATAACATCTTCGCCTCCACGGACGAGTTTATGGAGAGCCTGGGCGAGAAGCCCGGCGAGCACCACGTGAAGCCGCTGCCCCCGCGCTTCGACTTCTTCAGCAAGCACGAGAGCCAGTACTAAAGCACGCCAGCAGCGGCGTGCCCGGAAAGTAGTCTATTTGGGACGGGAAGGAAAGACGGATGTCCAAGCCGCGTCGTCGTAAGCAGATAAAGCAGGTCAAGGCCGAGCTCAAGCTTAGGCAGTTTGCCGCTACCGAGCTTTCCGACCAGCTTGCCGCCCAACACTCCGCCGCCGACCTGCCGCGCTTTATGATCGACACGGTCGCCGGCGCCTATGCCCCCACCGATGCCGAGCTCATGATTGAAGGCTTTGGCGCCGCGGCCACACGCCCAGTCACGCTGCGCGCCAACACGCTCAGGGCAACCGCCGAGGGCATCGCCGCCGCACTCGACGAGGCCGGCATCGCGCACCAAACCGTTACCTGGTATCCGGACGCCTTCATCCTGCCCGAGGCCCAGGTTTCCGACCTGTGGGACCTCGACATCTACCGCGACGGCAAAATCTATCTGCAGAGCCTGTCGTCCATGATGCCGCCTTTGGTGTTGAGCGCCCAGGCAGGCGAGGACATCCTGGACATGTGCGCGGCCCCCGGTGGCAAGACGACGCAGATCGCTGCCCTCACCCAGGGCCAGGCACACCTCACGGCCTGCGAGATGAGCATTCCCCGAGCCGAGAAGCTCGAAGCCAACCTCCATCGCCAAGGCGCCAAAAACGTGCCCGTCATGCGCATCGACGCACGCGAGCTCGACGAATTCTTCCGCTTTGACCGCATCCTGCTCGACGCCCCCTGCACCGGTACGGGCACCGTCATCAGCGGCAACGAGAAGAGTCTGCGCGGCCTCACCGAGCAGTTGCTCGGCAAGTGCGCCCGCTCGCAGCGAGCACTTCTGGATCGCGCCATGGGAGCCCTCAAACCGGGCGGCACGCTCGTCTATTCGACTTGTTCGATCTTGCCGCAGGAAAACGAGGACGCCTTGCAAGAGGCCCTCGACAAGCACATGGACTGCGAGCTCATCCCCCTCGACGGCACGCCGAGCGAAAGCGAAGCACGCCGCGCCCAGGATGCCGGCGAGGAGCCGCGCATCGAGTCCAACGCCCTGACCGAGGCCATCGCCGCCGGCCACGTCTCGTCCATCGCCAACGGTATGCCCGGCACGCTGACCATTCCGCCCAGCCGCGACTTTGAGGGCTTCTACATCGCCTTGATCCGAAAACGCGGCTAGCGCACGGATTCAAAACTCAACAAGCTATTCCCGTGCGCGCTTGTCCTGCTGGTCACGGTGCTGCTTAAGCGCCTCGCGTTCCTTGCGCTCGGCTCTTTTGCCCTTAATGGCCGTAACCACAAAATAGATGACCGCGGCGGCAACGATTGCGCCCACGCATAGGCCAATCGAGCCCAACATTGCTGTGAATTCCATTCCGCGTCACCTCTCTTTTAAACGGGACTTTCAAGATAGCACCTCAATACCCGCCACCACAGCTCCTTCACGTTCGCCGGCCCTTCGGTCTAACGGATGGCACGGCGGGGAAAAATCAACTCGTCAAACGATTTAGCAAGCACAACGCTGCTGGCACCTTGCAGGCCACCATCGCATAGAATCGAGGATCCATGGATACCCTCAACGACCTAAACGAGCGCGTCGACGCCTTCGTCGGCACCAGCTCCTTCGACACGCCAGTCACGGCAAACGACCAATCCCCCATCGATGTTCCCGCCGAGGTTCACGAGGACATCATCGCCTCGGTCGATTTTTCCGAGGTCGAGCTCGCAGACGAGTTCACCGAGCCCCAGGTAGCCGTGACCCCCAACGGACTGCTCCCCATGGAGCCGCTGCCCATCGACGGGCGCTTGCGAAAGGCGGCCCTCCGTATGCCCGACGAAATCGAGGAGGCCAGCGGCTTTACGCTCTTCGGTCGTCGCATCAAGTCGCTTATCTATACCACCGACGTCGCGGTCATCCGCAACTCCAACGCCGATGCCGTCTTTGCCGTCTACCCCTTCACGCCACAGCCGGCCATTACGCAGGCGTTGTTGACCGTTGCCGAGTGCCCGGTCTTTGTAGGCGTGGGCGGCGGAACTACGACCGGTAAGCGCTCCGTACAGATGGCAGCCGTCTCCGAGATGCAGGGCGCGGCGGGCTGTGTGGTCAACTCCCCTGCCACTGCCGAGATGGTCGAGCACATCACCAACATCGCCGACATCCCCGTCATCGCCACGGTCGTTCGCTGCGACGACGATGCTCACGCCAAGGTGCGTGCCGGAGCCAAGATCCTCAACATCGCGGCCGGCAAGAACACGCCGCAGGTCCTGCGCGAGCTGCGCGAGCACTATCCCAACCTGCCGCTCATCGCACCGGGCGGCAAGACGCCCGAGAGCATTCGTGAAACCATCGCCGCCGGTGCCAACGCCATCATTTGGACGCCGCCTTCGGCCCAGCAGCTGCAGACCGACATGATGCAGCGCTACCGCAAGATGAAGGAAGACGCCACGCCCGTCATCTCGCACGACGATGTACCCATTATCGACCAGGTTGCCGCCGCCGAGGTCAGTCAGGTCGAGAACATGAATCCCGACGTGCCGATTCCCGACGAAGTCATCGAGCGCGTTGCTTCGATCCACGATCATATCGAGGAGCGTCGCGCCAACCGTGGACTCAAGCCCTCGCTGCACGGCTTCTTCTTCCGCGGAAAGAAACGCTAGCAAAACATCTTGGCCCGCCCCACAAACGTGAGGCGGGCCGTTTTCGTTTGAGCGATCATGCGGCGATGTGATGGGGCAAATTAATCCACGCGCTTGTCGCCCATAAAGAAGAGCGCCACCGTACCAGGTCCGGTATGCGAGCCAATCAGAGTACCGATGTTATTAATCTCAATCTTGCCTTTAAGCTGCGGAACCTGTTCCTCAATCAGCGCCGCAACTGCCTCGGCATCCTCGCGGCACGCCGAGTGCGACATGATGCACTTACCCGAATAATCCGCACCGTCCTGCACGTGTGCCATCATGGTCTTAGCCATCTCGGAAATCGCGCGCTTCTTAGTGCGAATCTTCTCACGTGGCGACAGCCCACCTTCGCAATCGACCGTCATAAGCGGGCAAATCTTAAGCGCCGTGCCGATGATCGCGCTCGCAGCCGAAATGCGACCGCCGCGCAGGTAGCTCGACAGATCGGTCGAAAAGAACCAGTGGTGCAGGTTGAGTTTATGCTCCTCAATCCAAGCGGCAGTCTCGTCGAGCGAAGC
>URZJ01000159.1 GCA_900552395.1 uncultured Collinsella sp.
CGCCCGTGCAAACGGCGGTACGTTCATTCTGCGCATCGACGACACCGACCCCACCCGTTCCACCGACGAGAACACGCAGATCATCCTGCGCGCCATGCGTTGGCTGGGCCTGGATTGGGACGAGGGTCCCGAGGTGGGCGGCGACTATGGCCCCTATGCCCAGACCGAGCGCCTGGACCTGTACAAGCAGGCCGCCCAGAAACTTTGGGACGAGGGCAAGGCCTATCCCTGCTTCTGCACCAAGGAGCAGCTCGACGCCGACCGCAAGGCCGCGCAGGAGCGCAAGGACCCCTTCCAGGGCTATCAGCGCCGCTGCCGCGATCTTGATCCCGAGGAGGCACGCCGCCGCATCGAGTCCGGCGAGCCCTACGTCCTGCGCATCAAGGTGCCCGAGGACCGCGGCGACGTCGTCATCCACGATGCCGTCCATGGCGAGGTGACCTTCGACGCCAAGGAGCTCGACGACTTTGTCATCTTCCGCTCCGACGGCACGCCCACGTACAACTTCGCGACCGTCGTCGACGACGCCATGATGAAGATCACCCACGTCATCCGCGGCGACGATCACCTGTCCAACACCCCGCGCCAGGTCATGGTCTACGAGGCCCTCGGCGCGCCCGTGCCCACGTTCGCCCACATCTCCATGATCCTGGGCGCCGACGGTAAGAAGCTCTCTAAGCGCCACGGCGCTACCTCGGTGGAGGAGTACCGCGACGCCGGTTACCTGTCCGACGCCTTCGTCAACTATCTGGCGCTGCTCGGCTGGTCGCTCGACGGCGAGACCACGATCATCCCGCGCGATGTCCTGGCCAGTAAGTTCTCGCTCGACCGCATCTCCAAGAATCCGGCGACCTTCGACCCCAAGAAGCTTGATTGGGTTAATGCCGAGTACATCAACGGCATGTCCGATGCTCAGTTTGCCGATGAGATCATGGTCCCCGAGCTGCACGAGGCGGGTCTCATCGAGGGTAATGTCGAGTACGGCGAGGATTGGATCGATGCGCTTGCTGCCATCGTTAAGCCGCGCACCAAGATGCCTGCCGACGCCGTGACCGTCGCTGCTCCCATCTTTGCTACGGCCGAGACGCTCGAGTATGACGAGAAATCCGTCAACAAAGGCCTGGCCAAGGAGGGCATGGGTGCCATTCTGGACGCCGCCAAGGCTGCTCTCGAGGGCGTGGACGAGTGGACGGCTGACAACATCGACGCCGCGCTTGAGCCGCTGCCCGAGCAGATGGACCTTAAGAAGCGCGTGGTGTTCCAGGCCGTGCGCGTCGCCGTCTGCGGCAATATGGTGAGCCCTCCGTTGGGTGAGACCATGGCGCTCGTCGGCCGCGACGACTGCTTGGCGCGCATCGACCGCGCCCGCACGATGGCGCTGTAGCAGCTGCGCAAACGTATGTATCCGAGCCCCGTTCACCCGAGCGGGGCTCTTGTTTCTAAAGACGTATGGGATGGGAGGTACAGAGACCATGGCCGAGCAACTGTCGCTGTTTGGTTCGCCGGAACCGGAGGAAGCTCCGAAGTCCGCGGCCCCTGCCGTCGCCCCGGCGCAGCCTGAGCCCGTACCCGAGCCCGTCGTCGCCTACGCGAGCGTAGTCCTCGACATCCCGACCCGTGCGCTCTCCGAGCCATTTGCCTACGGCATTCCGCAGTCCCTTGCCAACGATGCCCAGATCGGCTCCACCGTCCTAGTTCATTTTGGCAACCGTGCGGCCGCGGGCTACATCGTCGACATCGCGCCCGAGCTGGGCGACCTGCAAGGTAACGACGCTCTCGACCCCGCGCGCGTCAAGCTTATCGAGGCTATCCTCAGCAAGCCGCTCTTTACCGCCGAGGCCGCCCGTATCGCACGTTGGATGAGCCGCGTGTACGTCGCGACGCTTTCCGAGTGCCTGCGCCTGTTCTTGCCTCCGGGCGGAAGCCCGCGCGTGGTCAAGGGCGATGACGGCGCATGGTCGGTTGAGCGTCCCGCCGTCAAACCCATCCAAAACCGCTGGGTGATGCTTACGCCCGAAGGCTTTGACTACACGCCGCCCAAGACCGCGGTCCTGCAGCGCCAGCTCATCGAGGCGCTTCAGTGCGGCCCCGTTACGACGCGCGACCTCAACCTGCTTTACAACAGCATGTCGGCGACCATCAAGTCGCTCGAAAAACGCGGCGTCGTGGTGGTGGAAGAGCGCCGCGCCTGGCGTGGCTGCAGCGAGCAGACCACGCTGTCCTCGGCAAGCGGCAAGGCGCCGGTCTCCCTTACCAACGGCCAGCAACAGGCACTCGCGCAGATTGAGCGCGCCCGTCTGGACGCTCATGGCGACGTGGTGCTGGTCGACGGCGTCACCGGCTCCGGCAAAACCGAGGTTTACCTCTCCGCCATCGAGCGCGTGCTCGCAGCCGGTCGCTCGGCCTGCGTGCTGGTGCCCGAGATTTCGCTGACGGCCCAGACCGTCGGCCGCTTCCGTTCGCGCTTTGGCGAGACGGTCGCGGTTTTCCACTCGCGTCTTTCTGCTGGCGAGCGTCTGGACCAGTGGGATATGGTTGCCAGCGGTGCGGCCCGCGTGGTCGTCGGCGCACGTTCGGCGCTCTTTTGCCCGCTTGGCGACCTGGGCCTCATCATCATTGACGAGACCAGCTACAAGCAGGGGTCCAGTCCGCGCTACCATGCGCGCGAGGTGGCAGCCGAGATGGCGCGCCGCTATCGCTGCCCGCTCGTGCTGGGGTCGGCCACGCCTTCTGCCGAGGCCCTCGACCGCTGCCGCCGCGGCATGTATAACGGTGCCACCTGGACGCGTGTCGAGATGCCCGAGCGCCCCGGACACGCCGTGCTGCCTACGGTCCGCATTGCCGACCTGCGTCGCGAGTTCGCACACGGCAGCCGCTCCATGTTCTCAAAACCGCTGATGGAAGGCCTGGAGCGTGTGGTCGAGCGCCGCGAAAAGGCCGTGCTGCTGCACAACCGCCGCGGTTTTGCGCCGTTTTTGATGTGCCGCGAGTGCGGCTGCGTTCCCACCTGCAACCACTGCTCTACAGCGCTTACGTATCACGAGCGCACGCACACGCTGCAATGTCACACATGCGGATCCTCCTGGCGCGTGCAGCCGTATCCCGCGCCCACGAGTCGTTGTCCCAAATGTGGCAGTCGCTACCTGGCAAAAATGGGGCTGGGCACGCAGCAGATCGAGGACGCACTGCACCAGATGCTGCCCGAGGACGTCGCCATCATCCGCATGGATGCCGATTCCACGCGCGGCAAGGACGCGCACAAAAAGCTGCTCGAGCAGTTCGATGCGGCCGATTGCGCCGTGTTGCTGGGCACCCAGATGATCGCCAAAGGCCTCGACTTTCCCGAGGTCACGCTCGTGGGTGTGGTCAATGCTGACTTCGCCCTCAAGCTGCCGGATTTCCGCGCAGGGGAGCGCGCCTACGATTTGCTTGAGCAGGTCGCCGGTCGCGCCGGTCGCGGCGATCGCCCTGGCGAGGTCATCATCCAGACCTACCTGCCCGAGGATCCGGTCATTCGTGCCGTCGCTGAGCACGACCGTTCGATCTTTACCGACTATGACCTGGACCAGCGCCGCGACGCGCTGTACCCGCCGTTTGTTCGCCTGGTCAACATCTTGGTGTGGTCGGCGAACCGAGACGACGCGCAGGACTACGTCGGGCGTATCGCAAAGCTTCTTAAGCGCCGCTGGCATGCCGCCGCGCCCGACTTTTTGCGGGCGGGGAGTTCCGTGCCGCAGGTTCTGGGCCCGGCTTCGTGTGTAATCGAGAGAGCCAAGGACCGTTACCGCTTCCATCTGCTTGTGAAGTCGCCCGTGGGGTACCATGTCTCTGATGATATCGACGCCTGCCTCAAAGAGGTGGGCTCTGTGCGCGGCGTGAGCGTGAGCGTTGACGTCGACGCCTATGATTTGATGTAACAACCCGAAAGGATGGCCATGGAAGCCAACGGAATCGTACTGTCGCCCGACCCTCGTCTGCGCCAGGAGTGCGCCGTCATCGAGGAGATCACCCCGGCGATCGAGGCGCTTGCCGAGAAGATGAAGAAGATGATGTTCGAGAACGGCGGCTGCGGCCTGGCTGCTCCGCAGATCGGCGAGCTTATTCAGCTCGTCACCATCGACTGCGACTACAGCGACAAGAACGACTACGACCCGTACGTGCTCATCAACCCCGTGATTGTGGAGCAGAGCGACCATATGGTGCCGTTTAGCGAGGGCTGCCTGTCCATCCCTGGCATTAGCTGCGAGATCGAGCGTCCCGACCATGTCGTCGTCGAGGCGTACGACTTGGACGCCAACCTGATTCGCTATGAGGCTTCGGGCGATCTGTTCTGCGTGTGCCTGCAGCACGAGATCGATCACCTGCACGGCAATACCATGTTCGAGCGACTCAAGCCGATGCAGAGGATCAAGGCCGTCAAGGAGTACCAGGACGCCCTGGCCCGCGGCGCTCGACCGGGCGAGACTGAGTAGGTCTCACCGTCCCCGGTGCTGAGCGCCCACATATCATCCCGTGCTCAAACATTCTCGCTTCGCTGCGA
>URZJ01000160.1 GCA_900552395.1 uncultured Collinsella sp.
GCCGCCAAGATCATGACCGAAGCCGGCCACGGCGGCACCATCACCACCACGAGCTCGATGGTCGCTAAGTACGGTCAGCCCTCCGGCGTTGGCTATCCCACGTCCAAGTTCGCCGTCAACGGCATGGTCCAGTCGCTCTCGCGCGAGCTCGCTCCCATGGGCATTCGCGTCAATGCCGTAGCACCTGGTGTAACTAAAACCGACATGGTCGCCAACCTGCCCGAAGAGATCATCAAGCCCATCATCGCCACCATTCCGCTGAGTCGCATGGGCGAGCCCGAGGATGTCGCCAACGCCTTTGTTTTCCTGGCGAGCGATATGTCCTCCTACGTCACGGGCGCCGTGCTCCCCGTCGACGGAGCTGCCCGCTCTTAAGGGACCACAAGCCTCAACTCCCAGCCTCAACATAGTCCAACAAAGAAGGCGCGCCGCCCGCATCAATTGCAGGCAGCGCGCCTTCTTCTGTTATGAAAGGGAAACTATGTCCCAGTATTTCGGATCAGAACGGGGCCCGGTCCCCCAGGACCTCCTTGCGGAAACTGCGTCCCGTTTCGGGTCTTTAAAGTGGGACGCGTCTTCCCCTAGGGAAGCGTCTCGTTATTTGCCGTCGTCGTCTTGGGCTTCATCGCGTGCGTAGAGCTCCAGCATGCGGCGGCGGTATTCGCGCACGGCGAGCTTGGCGCGCTCCAGGCGGCGGCGCTCGCGCGGGGTAAGCTCGGACGGGTCGATCTCGTCTCCATAGGTCTTATCGGCAAGAAGATGCGCCGCGTCCACGATGCGGGCATCGATGTGGCCGCTCGCCGCCTCGGCGGAAAGACGCTCGGCAATCGTATCGAGCGTAGGCAGGCCCTCGAATACGCGACCATGGCCATGCGAGGTCAGCAGCTCGTGCTCTCGTGCGAGCAGACTCGCCAAATCGTGATGGGCACGCAGGATATCGAGTGCCTCGGCAGGATGCTCGGCAACCTCTGCCACGGCGGCGACCGGCGCGGCATCGACCACGCGGTAGAAGAGCTGCGCGAGCAGCGGCATCAAGAACACCGTGATGGCACCGGCGGCAACCATGACCGACGCAACATCTTGCGACAGCGCGCCCGCGTTGACGGCCACGCTCGTCACGGCAACGATGATCGGCAGCGCCGTGGTGCAGTACAGGGCCACGGTAATGCGACCATACGCCGACACATCGCGCGTCACAGGACAAATGCTCATAGAAATAAGAATGGGTACGGCACGAATAATCAACAACGCCACGATAAAGCCCACGAGCAGCCCGGGGCGCGACACCACGGCCGTCAGATCGATCTTTGCGCCCGACACGGTAAAGAACACCGGGATCAAAAAGCCGTAGGCCAGGCCGTCGAGCTTGGTCTCGAGCGTATGGTTGCCCTCGGGGATGATATAGCGCAGGACGAAGCCGGCGGCAAAAGCGCCCAACACGATATCGAGGCTAAAGATGGCGGAAAACGCCACGAGCGTGACCAAAATAAGCACCGTCAGGCGCACGAAGGTCTGCGACGTGGTATCGGCGCGCTCCTCGACAAACGCAAAGAAGCGGCTGCCGACGCGTTTGGAGCGGCTGGGGACCACGGCAAGCAGCACGCACACCACGGCAAACAGGCCCAAGATCAGCAGCGTCTCGATACCCGTACGGGCAGACAGCAGTACCGACATGGCGAGCACGGGGCCGAGCTCGCCCCACGTACCATAGGCGAGAATCGAATCACCGACGCGCGTTCCGGCAAGCAACCGCTCGCGCAAGATGGGCATGAGCGCTCCAAGCGCCGTCGAGGTCAAGGCGAGCGTCACGGCGATACCGTCGAAATGGCTGACCGAGAACCACGGGGTAAAGCGCACGGCAAGCCAGGCGATACAAAATGTAACAACCCACGTGGCCATACCGTAGCGCCCCTCGACGCCCGTGATGTTCTTGGGATCGATCTCAAAGCCTGCAAGCAGGAACAAAAATGCCAGACCAAGCTCTGACACGAGCGAGACCTCGGCATCTACATGGATAACGCCGAGCATATGAGGTCCCAGCACCGCGCCGAACACAAGCAAAAAGACCGTCTCGGGAACGGGTTTTCCAGGAATCGCCGAAGCGATGAAGGGGCTTGCAAAGGCCACGAGTGCGATGATGGCGAGCGAAACGAATGCCATGTGATGCCTTTCTCTTGTTTGCGCTTCACTGTAGCACCCTCGCCGTCCTCTACGCGCCGCGAGCTGTCGTATCATAGTGAGGTTTACAAACATGTGGCTCAAGGCGACCGCGAGGCTTGCCCCGCAAACCGACCGCTGCCGCATACCGTACCGTACGCCCAACCGATCAGGAAGGCAGGAACCAATGGTCTCTCGTATCTACGTGGAGAAGAAACCCGGGTTCGACGTCGAGGCTCAGCAGCTCAAGGGCGAGCTGACCGAGATTCTCGGCATCAAGGGCATCGAGGCCCTGAGGATCATCAACCGCTACGACGTCGAGGGCATCGACGAGGAGCTTTTCCGCTCCTGCGTGCCGACCGTCTTTAGCGAGCCCCAGGTCGACGTGACCTACGACGAGCTCCCCGCAAGCGATGGCGCCGTCTTTGCCGTCGAATTCCTGCCTGGCCAGTTTGACCAGCGCGCCGACTCCGCCAGCGAGTGCGTGCAGCTCATCAGCCAAGGCGAGCGCCCCGCCGTGCGTTCCGCCAAGGTCTATATGATCTCGGGCGCTCTGGACGAAGCCGCCATCGAGGCCATCAAGCACTACGTGGTGAACCCCGTCGAGGCCCGCATCGCCTCGCTCGACCTGCCCGAGACGCTGCATATGGAGACCCCCGAGCCTCAGCCCGTCGAAGTGCTCGACGGCTTCCGCGAGCTCGATGAGGCCGGCCTTGCCGCCTTTATTTCCGAGCGCGGTCTTGCCATGGACGAGGCGGACATCGCCTTCTGCCAGCAGTACTTCCGCGATGAGAATCGCGACCCCACCATCACCGAAATCCGCGTGATCGACACCTACTGGTCCGATCACTGCCGCCACACCACCTTCGGCACCGTCTTGGACGACGTGACGATCGACGACGCCGTGGTGCAGCAGGCCTTCGACCGCTACATGGAGATGCGCCACGAACTCGGTCGCGACGCCAAGCCCGTCTGCCTCATGGACATGGGCACCATCGGCGCCAAGTACCTTAAGAAGACCGGCGTCATGACCGATGTCGACGAGTCCGAGGAGATCAACGCCTGCACCGTCAAGGTGAAGGTTGATGTCGACGGCGAGGACCAGGACTGGCTGTTCCTGTTTAAAAACGAGACCCACAACCACCCGACCGAGATCGAGCCCTTCGGCGGTGCCGCCACCTGCGTGGGCGGTGCCATCCGCGACCCGCTCTCGGGCCGCAGCTACGTGTACCAGGCCATGCGTGTCACCGGCGCCGGCGACCCCACCGTCCCCGTGTCCGAGACGCTCGAGGGCAAGCTGCCGCAGCGCAAGCTCGTGACCACTGCCGCCGCCGGCTACTCCAGCTACGGCAACCAGATCGGCCTTGCCACCGGCCAGGTCAACGAACTCTATCACCCCGGCTACGTGGCCAAGCGCATGGAGGTCGGCGCCGTCGTGGGCGCTACCCCGGCAAACCACGTGCGCCGCGAGTGCCCCGCCCCCACCGACAAGATCATCCTGCTGGGCGGCCGCACCGGCCGTGACGGCATCGGCGGTGCCACCGGCTCCTCCAAGACCCAGAACACCGAGTCCATCGAGACCTCGGGTGCCGAGGTCCAGAAGGGTAACGCCCCGGTTGAGCGCAAGTTGCAGCGTCTGTTCCGCCGCGGCGACGCCTGCCGTCTGATCAAGCGCTGCAATGACTTTGGCGCCGGCGGCGTCTCGGTCGCTGTGGGCGAGCTTGCCGACGGCCTGTACGTGGACCTGGACACCGTGACCAAGAAGTACGACGGCTTGGACGGCACCGAGCTCGCCATTTCCGAGTCCCAGGAGCGCATGGCCTGCGCCGTTGCCGACGGAGACGTCGAGGAGTTCATGGGCTACGCCGCCGAGGAGAACCTCGAGGCAACCGTTATCGCCGAGGTTACCGCCGAGCCGCGCATGCGCATGGCCTGGAACGGCGTCGCCATCGTCGACCTATCCCGCGAGTTTCTCAACTCTAACGGCGCGCCCAAGCACCAGGTCGCCCACGTGTGCGCCCGCAGCGTGTGGCAGCCCAGCTGGGCCGGCACCACGCTTGCCGAGCGCATGACCTCGCTTGTCACCGACCTCAACGTCGCCTCCAACAAGGGCCTTTCCGAGCGCTTCGACTCCACCATCGGCGCCGCAACCGTGCTTATGCCTTTCGGCGGCAAGACGCAGCTCACCCCGAGCTCGGCCATGGTCGCCAAGTTCCCCGTGGACGGCGAGACCAACACGGCAAGCGCCATGGCATGGGGCTTCAACCCCTACCTGATGGAGGCCGACCAGTTTGCTGGCGCCTACCTGTCCGTGGTCGAGTCCATCGCCAAGCTCGTGGCTGCCGGC
>URZJ01000161.1 GCA_900552395.1 uncultured Collinsella sp.
GTCCGCTATGCCATCATGCGCGTATGGGAATCGTTCTGTCACATACCACGGCACGCGCTGTATACCAAACAGTCAACTCGCTCGCAAGCCACGCGACCGATCCCATACCTATGGAAAAGATCAAGGTGTCTGCGCCGACCACGTCCAACCTGGAAGCGGCGCGAGCATGGCTCAACAGAAAGAATGTCGATTCTGAAAGCATCCATGTGCTGACGTTTTCCAATAATGCCAAAAGGCACCGCAAGGGCTGCATCTGCCACTGCACGCGCTATACGTTTGATGCAGAAAGCTACCTAGAACTCGAGCCGAACGTCTACATCGTCGATATCAAGCTGTGCGCGTTAGAAGCAGCAGCCGACCTCAACCTTTCGGAGCTCGTTGAGTATTACTTTGAAATCTGCGGCTCCTACGCGCTTGGAACGTCCGACGAAACTCAATATCGCGAGCGCCCAGCCCTAACCAGCGTTGAAGAGCTCAGAGCCTTCTTTTCAGAGGCATCGGGGTATCGTGGATCTAATAAAGCACTTAAGGCACTTTCTTATGTACGCGAAGGCTGTCGCTCCCCACTCGAAACGGCGTTTGTCATGATGCTGACAATGCCCAAGTCAATGGGTGGCTTAGCCATACGCGCTATCAAAACGGACTATCCGATCCCAGTCCCCAAAAGATACGCCGCCCTAACGCGACGGACGGTTTTCTACCTCGACGCGCTGCTCGAAAATTCGATGACCGATATCGAATACAACGGCTTTTACCACGACGAGCCCGAACAGCAATCAATTGACGAGGAACGCCGAAACACGCTGCGAAACATGGGATATGCCGTTATCACAGTTAGTCGTCATTCGTTTTTCAAGCAGTCCGCTTTTAGGCGGGTCATGGAAGCGATTCGCATTCGCGAGAAGATATGGCCCGGTCGACTCCCGGATAACTTCGCCATCCTGCAAGAAACTCTTCGTCAATTTGTCTTGCGGCGCTACTTCGAATACGGTCGCCGCGTCCTGGAGACACTCAAAGAAGAAGAGGCCGCCAAGCGCGAAATTGCAAGCCAATATCCGCAAGCTGATGACCCGAGCATCAACGATGTACCAGAACCCGACGACATGCAACACGTCGGGGCCCTTGCTGAGGAAATCAATGGGCCTTGGGAATGCGACATGTTCGCAAAAATCGATGAAAACCGCACGGAAGACGACACGATTATTGATCTAATTGAGAATTCGCTCTTCTAAAGGCGATCTCTGCGGATGTCCACCTACATTTTTCGACTTATTCGGCCACAGATGTGCCAGATTGGCTGCAGCAATGCTCAATATAACTTTAGATAAAACTGATTCTGCAGGAACTCCCGTAGAGGAAGAACTGATTCTCGCGGTATTCAACACGATAAAGTACAAATATGAACAGTTCTAATGCTTCTCAAGGTGGCTTTCTTAGCATGCTGGCCGAACATCTCGAAATATGTTGGCGAGCATTGCGTCGATGTCTCCCAACCCGCAGAAAATCGCAGAGGCGGCAAGCAGTCATCGAAATTAACGTAAATTGTATTGACATATGAACATGCGCTCATATAATCGGAAGTAAGTTATATGAGCGCATGTTCATATGAAAGGATGTTGCAATGAGCAGCCACGCTGATGAAACAAAGACTGGCATCGAGGCCACCGAGCCGATCGTCCCCACCACCTGCTCGCCCGAGGACCTTCCCGACGAGGAGCTGTTGTACGACCTGGCCGACCTGTTCAAGGTCTTCAGCGACACCACACGCATCAAGATCCTCTATGCCCTCATGGGCCGCGAGCTCTGCGTGGCTGACATCGCCGAAGCGACCGCAACCTCGCAGTCGGCAGTATCGCACCAGCTGCGCACGCTTAAGCAGTCGCACCTGGTCAAGTTCCGCCGCGACGGCCGCAACATTCTCTACTCGCTCGCCGACGATCACGTCTACACCATGCTTAACCAGGGCATGAGCCATATCTGCGAATAGCAATCAACCACGGTATCAGCGCGGCCGGCACCCAGACCGCTAACACAGGGAAAGGAACCCACCATGAAAAAGCAGTTCAAGCTCGACGAGATCGATTGCGCCAACTGCGCGCGCGAGCTTCAGGACGAACTTGCCAAGCTCGAGGGCGTCAAGTCCGTTTCGGTCAACTTTATGACCCAGAAGCTGACGCTCGAGGCCGACGACGCCAAGTTCGACGAGGTCCTGGACCGCGTCGTTGAGTTCACCGCCGACGCCGAGCCGGACTGCGAGATCATTCTCTAACCCGCGCATACGTTGACCTGCGAGGCCGCGCTTGCCGCGGCCTTTGCTCGCGAAATTATATGAGCGAGTGTTCATAAACTCAAATGAGAGGTTTGAATCATGACAGCCGCCGATCCCAAAAAGAAAAAGAAGAAGCGCAAGAAGAAAGAGTCCCTTGAGCATAAGCGCAACCGCATCCTGGTAGCACTGGGCATTTTTGCCGTTGTTTATGCCCTCGACGAGCTCGGCGCCCTCACTATCGCATTTGGGGAGCCCGGCAACATCTACGCCAGCTTTGTGCTGTTCCTCGTGCCGTTTTTGATTGCCGGCTACGACGTACTGCAAAAGGCATTCAATAACATCCGCCGCGGCAAGGCCTTCGACGAGAGCTTCCTCATTGCCGTCGCGACCATCGGCGCGTTTGCCATGGTGCTCTTCCCCGACACCGACCCGCACATGGCCGAAGGTGCCGCTGTCATGCTGTTCTACCAGGTCGGCGAGTTGTTCCAGGCATACGCCGTGGGCAAGAGCCGCAAGTCGATCAGTGCCATGATGGACATCGCGCCCGACTACGCTAACGTCGAGCAAGCCGACGGCACACTCGAACAGGTCTTTCCCGATGACATCGCCGTCGGCACCGTGATCGTGGTCAAGCCCGGCGAGCGCGTGCCTATCGACGGCGTCATCGTCGAGGGCGAAACCCAGCTCGACACCGCCGCACTCACGGGCGAGTCGGTCCCCCGCCCGGCCAAGACCGGCGACGATATCATCAGCGGTTGCATCAACATGACGGGCCTCATCCACGTGCGCACCATCAAGCCCTTTGGCGAGTCAACCGTCGCGCGTGTTCTGGAGCTCGTGGAGAATGCCAGCGAAAAGAAGGCGCGCACCGAGAACTTCATCACGCGCTTTGCCCGCGTCTACACACCCGCCGTCACTGGCGCTGCCGCGGTGCTCGCGCTTGGCGGCGGCCTGGTGACTGGCGCTTGGTCCGATTGGATCCTGCGCGGCCTGACCTTCCTGGTCGTCAGCTGCCCGTGCGCCCTCGTGATCAGCGTACCGTTGAGTTTCTTTGGCGGCATCGGCGGCGCGTCCAAGCTGGGCGTTCTCATCAAGGGCTCCAACTACCTCGAGACGCTCGCCGACGTGGACACCATCGTCTTCGACAAAACGGGCACCCTCACCAACGGCACGTTCTCAGTCGTCGCGGTGCACCCCGAGGCTGGCTATACCGAGCAGTCGCTGCTCGAAGTCGCAGCCCTTGCTGAGTCGTTCTCCGATCACCCCATCGCGCAGTCCGTGCGCGACGCCTACCAGGGCGAGGTCGACCCCAAGCGCGTGAGCGACTCCGCCAACGACGCGGGCCACGGCGTGACGGCAACCATCGACGGCAAGCACGTCGTCGTTGGCAACGCCAAGATGCTCGCCGCGGCCGGCGTTGAAGCACCGGACTGTGAGGTTGTCGGCACGATCCTCCACGTGCTCGTTGACGGCGTGTACGCCGGCCACATCGTGATTGCAGACACCGTTAAGGCCGATGCGGAGCAAACGATTCGCGACCTGCATGCCGCCGGTATCAACCGCACCGTCATGCTCACGGGCGACCGCGAGGAGGTTGCAGCGTCTGTGGCCAAGCAACTCGGTCTCGACGAGTTCCACGCGCAGCTCCTGCCGGGCGACAAGGTCGAGCGCGTTGAGGCGCTACTCGCGGCCGAAAGTGGCAAGGGCAAGCTCGCCTTTGTCGGCGACGGTATCAACGACGCTCCTGTGCTTACGCGCGCCGATGTGGGCATTGCCATGGGCGCCATGGGCTCCGACGCCGCGATCGAGGCCGCCGACGTGGTGCTGATGGACGACAAGCCGTCCAACATTTCCCGCGCGATCCGCGTGGCGCGCAAGACCATGTCGATTGTTTGGCAGAACATAATCTTTGCGCTGGGCATTAAGCTGCTGATCCTTGTGCTGGCAGCGCTGGGTATCGCCAATATGTGGCTTGCCGTCTTTGGCGACGTAGGCGTGGCGATCATCGCTATCCTGAACGCCATGCGCGCAATGGGTGTCAAGAGCCTGTAGCGCCTGTGGTCCCTCCGGCCGGGACCGGGCTTGGTTTTGAAAACGTCCTCGACCAATGAAGCGCCCCCGTTCTGCTCCTTCGGAGCTACGAACGGGGGC
>URZJ01000162.1 GCA_900552395.1 uncultured Collinsella sp.
AAGATGGCGTCGATGAGCGTCAGTACGCCCCCGTCGTTGTTGCTCGGAATACGCCACTTGGCATGCGCGTTCATATGCTCCTCGGCATTGTCCACGATAAAGCTGTGACCGACGCGCTCAAGCATGGGGATGTCGTTGTACGTATCGCCCACGGCAGCGGCGTCGGCGATATCGATGCCCAGGCGCTCGCAGAGATGTGCTACGCCCGACCCCTTGTCGACGCCCAGATTCATAAAGTCGATCCACTCGCGGCCCGCATTGGTGACGTAGAGTTTGTCCGAGAACTCGGGGCTGTAGTCCTCGCGAAACGCTGGCTCGGCATCGTAGGCGGGGAAGAAGATCGAAATCTTGTTGGACTCGATATCAAGGCCCTCAAAGCTATCGACGTAGTTGATCGTGTTGTAGTAGACGCTGATCTCGTCGTGGTACTGATGGTCGCGGGCGAGCACATAGAACTCGTCGTAGCAGCACAAGACGGGAACGGCACGCGGGTCCTCCGAGGCACGGGTGAGCACCTGCTGATACAGCGCCACATCGATGTTGCTCTTATAGATATAGCTGCCGCGATAGATGACGCAGGCTCCGTTGTCGGGACAAAAAGCAAGGCGGTTCTTAATGCTCTCGAACATTTCCTCGAGTTTGGGGGCGGGGCGTCCGCTGGCGGGGCAGAATACAATGCCTGCGTCGGCGAGCTTGTCCAGGCGCTCATCAAGACCCTGCGGCAACACGCGCTTGTCGGTGAGCAGCGTCTTGTCCATGTCGACGGCGAGAATCTTAATGCTTCCGATATTGGTGTCCGATTCGTAAGTTTGCATAAAAGCGCGCCTTTCGTTTCGAAATTGTTTCAGACGTTATAACCATCAACCAGTAACTGAGCGTATTGTCGCAGGAACGGAGCGTATTTGCACCACGCTTCACAAAGTAATGAAAAAACTTTTCAGAAATTTGAATTTGTCGCTTGTGCTGCGGGCACTTTAGCGTAATATAGCGACCATCGAAAACGGAGACGGAAATACAACCGCTTACCGAAGAAAAGGTACCGTTTACGATATTAGAATTGCGCCCGGCGATAGGTGAAAGGAGAGGCAGATGCAGTTCGTAAAGATCATCACCACTGCAGATAATGCCATCCGACGCCAGCGCGCAATTTCCCGACGACGATAACAATCGTCTCTGTTCGTATGGGGTGAAATGCCCCAACAGAGTCATTTTGAGGTCGTTGGGTTTTAGCACGATATAAACGCATGTTTCTAGGGCATGCTGTGCTGCTTTTTGCTATTTAACCTGATATTGCACGGTTTTTGACCTCGAAATGACTTGCAACTGACCGATGTTCTAACTAGCTACCAAGGGCGAAAGGAAACAGCCATGAGCAAGGAAAAAGTCGTTCTCGCATATTCCGGTGGTCTTGATACATCCGTATGTGTCAAGTGGCTCCAGGACGAGAAGAATCTCGATGTCGTTTGTGTCTGCGGCAACGTGGGCCAGGAGGAGACCGGTCTGGACGCCAAGAAGCAGAAGGCCCTCGACCTGGGCGTTCTGGATTGCCAGGTGCTCGATCTGCGCGACGAGTTCTCCGATGAGTTCCTGACTAAGGCTATCGCCGCAAACTCTATGTACGAGAACAAGTATCCGCTGCTCTCCGCCCTGTCCCGCCCGTTGCTCGCCAAGAAGCTTGTCGAGGTCGCTCACGAGTTTGGCGCGACCTACGTCGCTCACGGCTGCACCGGCAAGGGTAACGACCAGGTTCGTTTTGAGGCTGCCGTCAAGGCCCTCGACCCCGAGCTCAAGGTTATCGCCCCGGTTCGCGAGTGGGACCTGAAGTGCCGTCCCGACGAGGTCGCCTACGCACATGCCCACAACGTGCCGGTTCCCGAGGGTGCCAACGACAACCCCTACTCCATCGACGACAACCTGTGGGGTCGCGCCATTGAGTGCGGTCACCTGGAGGATCCCTGGAACGAGCCGCTCGATGACGCCTGGGTTATGACCAAGAACCCCGAGGACGCGCCCGACACCCCGACGTATACCGAGATTGAGTTTGAGGCCGGCAAGCCCGTCGCCGTCGACGGCAAGAAGATGAAGCTCTCCGAGATCGTCATCGCCCTCAACAAGATCTCTGGTGACAACGGCTTTGGCCGTCTCGACCTGGTCGAGGATCGTCTGGTGGGCCTCAAGAGCCGTGAGTGCTATGAGGTTCCCGGCGCCCTGACGCTCATCACCGCCCACAAGGCACTTGAGGACATTTGCGTCGAGGGCGACCTGCTCAAGACCAAGATCAAGCTCGAGCAGGATTGGGCCACCGCCGTGTACAACGGCCAGTGGTACAGCCCGCTCAAGAACGCGCTCGATGCCTTTATGGCCGATACCCAGAAGTTCGTGACCGGTACCGTCCGTCTGAAGTTCTTTAAGGGCAACTGCCATGTCGTCGGTCGCAAGAGCCCGTTTAGCCTGTATGACTACGGTCTGGCTACCTACGACCGCGACACCACGTTTGACGAGAAGGCCAGCGCCGGCTTTATCGAGATCGATACGCTGTCGCTCAAGACGTGGGCAAAGGTCCAGGGTCCCAGCTCCGCTGCCGCCCAGGCCTAACGCCTCCTTTCCTTGGTATCCGCGCGGCCCATCCGCGTGATACAAAACGGGCGCACGGGGTCTCTACCTTTCGTTATGCTTGCTGACACTTCTTAACATCGGTGGCCCCTACGTTCCGCCCGCATATATGACGCCGCGCCTGCGGCTGAGTCCGAGCCCCGCCGGGGTTGTCCGGCGGGGCTCCTTCTATCAATTTGGCGGCTCTGTGCCTATATATATATGAGGAGTATCCATTATGTTCAACGCTATCGCGCATGCCTTACTTGCCCTCGCGCCCGAGTTCGATGCTGCAAAGGTCGAGGACGTTCCTGTGAGCCTGAAGGCCTGGATCGATGGTTCGCAAGGCAACATCCGGAGGGAGACGTTGGGCGCCAAGTGCCTGGTGCGTCACTTCTTTGCAAATTAGCTATATGGCCTCGCACATGGTGGGGAATATGCAAAACTAGCGGTTGAGAAATCGCTTTAGCGACAGGGCGCATTGCTTTGGGCGCTTGTTTTGGTATTTGGAGAAAGGGGACGGTTCCATGGCTCTTTGGGGCGGTCGTTTTGAGGCGGGAGTGGCCGAGGTCACGCAGGAGTTTGGCGCGTCGCTGCCGGTCGACAAACATCTCTATAAGCAGGATATCGCCGGTTCTAAGGCGCATGCCAAGATGCTGGCGGCCCAGGGCATCATCAGTGCCGAGGATGAGCAGGCGATTGCCGAGGGCCTGACCGGAATCGAACAGGATATCGATGCCGGCAACTTCACCTTCGATATCAACGACGAGGACATCCATATGTCCATCGAGAGCGAGCTGACGCGTCGCATCGGCGAGGCCGGCAAGCGCTTGCATACCGGACGTTCGCGCAACGACCAGGTGGCGACCGATTCGCGCCTGGGCGTCAAGGCGTTGGCCAAGGAGCTCATGGAGGCCAACCTGCAGTTGCGCCACGTGCTGGTGGATGCGGCCAAGAAGTACGACAAGGTGATTCTGCCGGGTTACACGCACATGCAGCATGCTCAGCCCGTGCTGCTGTCACATCATCTGCTGGCGTATTCCTGGATGTTCGCGCGCGACTTTACACGTCTGAAGGCCGCCTTTGATGCCGCCGACAACTGCCCGCTGGGTGCTGCCGCGCTTGCCGGTACGAGCTATCCGCTCGATCGCCAGATGACGGCTGCCGAACTTGGCTTTGCGGGCGTGATTCCCAACTCGCTCGATGCGGTTTCCGACCGTGATTTCCTGCTCGATCTGCATTACGCCGGATCCGTCATGGCGATGCACCTGTCGCGTCTTTCCGAGGAGATCGTGCTGTGGTCGAGCTCCGAATTTGGCTTTATCACGCTTTCAGACTCCTACTCCACCGGCTCGTCTATCATGCCGCAGAAGAAGAATCCCGACTTTGCCGAGCTTATCCGCGGTAAGAGCGGTCGCGTGTACGGCAACCTGGTGCAGCTGCTGGTAACCATGAAGGGCCTGCCGCTCGCTTATAACAAGGACTTGCAGGAGGACAAGGAGGGCGCGCTCGATACCGCTCACACGCTCATGCAGTGCCTGTCCGTTATGGCCGGAATGATTTCGACCTGGACCGTCAACGAGGATGCCATGGCGCGCGAGTGCGGCGTGGGGCATCTTGCCGCCACCGATGTTGCCGATTACCTGGCTAAGCGTGGTCTGCCGTTCCGTGAGGCACATGCCGTGGTGGGCCATCTGGTCCTGATGTGTGAGAAGCACGGCTGCAATCTTGAGGACCTGCCGTTTGAGGTGTTCCAGGAG
>URZJ01000163.1 GCA_900552395.1 uncultured Collinsella sp.
GTGCGGCCCGCTTTTTATTGACCCCAACAGCATGCCTGCAAATTTAGGTCTAATACTTTTCCCGCGAAGTGAACGAGCAAAAACGAGCCCCCGAAGCATCGACACTTTTCAGACGCCAATTCCTGCGATTTCGTCGAGATTTTCCTGCGGTTTTGGCACCAAAAAATGTCGATGCTTCGGGGGTCCAAAATAGGTCGTTCACTTCTGGGGAAAAGTATTTGACTTCATTATTCGACAGCTGGGACGGGGTGCCGCGACGCAAACGGGACCCTCGTTTGGCGAAGGCCCCGTCGTAAAAGTTCGCTTTCCCCGCTACTTAGTACTGCTCAACGCCCATGTAGCGACGAACCTCGGGGCTGTGGTCGAACACCTTGCCGCGGGCGGCGCGCAGCTCGCAGCTCATTGCGTAGAAGAAGATCGGCTCCAGGAACGAACGCACGCTGGCGGGCACCTCGCCCACGCCGTACTCGAGGGCGTCGAGCACCATAATCGTATCGGTGTGCGTGTTGAGGAACGCAAGTGCGCGCTCCTCCATGGGGCGGCACTCGCCGGCGCCAAGCTGCACAAAGTAGAACACGCCGGGCTCGGTGGCCTCGAACGGGCCGTGGAAGTACTCGCCGGAGTGAATATAGCAGCAGTGCTGCCACTGCATCTCCATGAGCGAGCAGATCGCCATGGCGTAGGTTTGGCTAAAGTTGGGGCCGGACCCCAGGATATAGAAGAACTTGTGCTGCTGGCAGAGCTCGGCAAAGCGATCGCCCAGCTCGGCGTTGACCTTCTCGCGGGCGGCGGGCAGCAGCGTGTCCATCTGCTTAAGGCCGGCATACATGTCGGCGAGCGCCTCGTAGCCCTCCTGCTGGTCGAGCAGCTCGGCAGCCATTAGCACGCCAATGCCCTGCGGGGCCTCGGCCTGCGACTCGCCCTTGCCCCACGGATAGACCCAGGTGGTCCACTTGCCGTTGTCGATCTTGGAGCCCGCGTAGTCGGTCATAGTCACGACCTCGGCGCCGGCGGCGAGCGCCATCTCGCAGGCATCGACAACCTCCTGCGTATTGCCGCTGTGACTGCAGGCGACGACGAGCGACTTCGGCCCCAGGCTCTTGGGCGCCATCAGGCAAAACTCGCGTGCCGTGTAGACCGTCGAGGCAAACGTGGTGGCCTCGCGCTTGAGCAGCTCGTTAGCCGGCATCAGGTCGATCATCGAACCGCCGCAGGCGATCCAAAAGACGTTCTCGATCTTACCCTTGCGCTCGATAATTTCCTGAATCAGATCGTGTGCGTTCACGGTGACGCTCCTCCTTGTGTGGCGGCTTTGAACGACGGCAGCTCGTACCTGCGGTCGTTCTATGTTGTCCTATTTATAACACGTGTAATAACGCCCGTGAAGTCATCCCGGCAAATTTGTTCTATGTTGTTCTATCTGTGGACGTTAGATGTCGAACACGTAGCGCGAGCCCACGATCTTTTGACGCCCGAGCAGTAGAGGGCGCCCGCCGGCGTCGGTAAAGTAGGCCTCCATATAGAAGAGCGGCTCGCGGCACCTCCAGCAGCGGGGCCGCCTGGGCATCCGCCAGCGCAATCTCCACGGTGCAGGGGTCGGACTTGAGCGGCGCGCGACCCGAATGCTCGGCAACGAGCGAGAAGATCGAGTTGTCGGCGAGGTCCTTATCGGCAAGCGTCTGCAGGTAGGGATGGTCGGCGAGCACAAAGGCGTTGTTCTCGAGCATGACGGGCACGCCGTCTGCCGTGCGCACGCGCTCGACCACAATGAGCTCGCAGCCGGGTTCCACGCCAAAAAATGCCGCGTCCTCGTGCGTCGCCGCAACCACCGTGCGCGACACCAGGCGCGCTCCGGCCACCATGTCGTTGGCGGCGCAACCCTCGGAAAAGCTCTGGACGTCGCCTTTCTGGACAATCTTGCGCTTGAGCTTGGGAGCGCACACAAAGGTGCCCCTCCCCTGCTGTCGGTGGAGATAACCCGCGCGCGACAGCTCCTCGATGGCACGGCGCACGGTGATGCGCCCCACGCCGTAGGACTTCGCGAGCTCCATCTCGGCAGGAATGCGCGAACCGGCAGGGTACACGCCGCGCGCGATCTCGCCCTTTAGGTCGTCCATGACCTGCTGGTACAGCGGCACGGCGGACGCGCCAGCGCGGCCGGTTTTATCGTCGGTTGCCATCGTTACGCTCCATCCCGTGCATGCTCGGATTCAAACTCTTCAATCGCCGCCATAAACTGCTCGCCAAAGGCGTCGGCCTTTTTCTCGCCAATGCCGTTGACCTGGATAAGCTCGTCGCGCGTCTGCGGGCGCAGGCGGCACAGACCGCGCAGAGCCTTGTCGGAGAAGACCATGTACGGCGCCATCTCCAGCTCGGTCGAGATCTCCTTGCGCAAGGCACGCAGGCGCTCGAACAACTCGGCATCGTCGCCCACGCGCGGGCGCTGATCCAGCTCAGCCTCCTCGCGCAGCAGATCCACCGCACGGCGGGCGCGAGCCGAGGCCTTGCGCTTGGACGCGCGACGCTTAACGGTAAAGGCGAACGCCTCATCCTCGACCTCGCCGGCACGCGGACCCAGTCCCACGACCGGGTACTGCCCCTGCGAGGTTGCCAAATAACCGCGGCCGCACAGCTGGCCGATGATGTCCTTGATGCGCCCGACCGATTCGCTCGACAGCTCACCATAGCCGCAGTCCTCGTCCAGATGCATCTGGCGAATGCGCTCGGTGTTGCCGCCGTGGAGCACGTCGGCGATGAGCGACTTGCCAAAGCGCATGGGGCGCGTGGCGACGTAGCGCACGGCGGCGCGGGCCATATCGGTGACGTCCTCGACCTCGAACTGCGTGAGGCAGTTGCTGCAGTTGCCGCAGCCCTCGGCGTCGTCCGTGGCGGCGCCGCCCGCAGCCGCATGCTCGGCTGCAGCCTCGTCGCCAAAGTAGCGCAGCATGTATTCGCGCAGACAGCCGGTGGTATTGCAGTAGCCCTCCATCTGGCTGAGCAGGCGATATCGATTTTGGAGCGCCCACGCGCGTTGCTCGTCGTCGAGCGCCTCGTCGGCCGCATCGCCGCGGTCAATCAAGAAGCGACGCATTCGAAAATCGTTTCCGTTCCACAGCAGGTGACAGCTGGCCGGATCGCCATCGCGGCCGGCGCGTCCCGCCTCTTGGTAGTAGGCCTCGATGCTCTCGGGCACGTTGTTGTGGATCACGTAGCGCACGTTGGGCTTGTCGATGCCCATGCCAAAGGCGTTGGTGGCAACCATCACCTGAATATCGTCGTCGATAAAGGCGCGCTGGCTTTGGCGGCGGGCGTCATTACCCATGCCGGCATGGTAGCGGCCCACGCGAATGCCGCTGGGGCCCAGAGCCTCGGTAAGCTCTCCTGCCAGCGCATCGACGGTCTTGCGGGTCGAGCAATACACGATGCCGCTCTCGCTCGAATGCGCGATCACATAGTCGCGCACCCACGCGGCCTTGGCCTTGTCGCCCATCTCCTCGCAGCCAAAGTAGAGGTTCTTGCGATCGAAGCCCGTCACCACCGTCGCAGGGTTTTGCAGACCGAGCATCTGCTGAATGTCCGTGCGCACGCGCTCGGTCGCCGTAGCGGTAAAGGCCGCCACGATGGGACGCCGCGGCAGGGAATCGATGAACTCGCGAATCTGCAGATAGGCGGGGCGGAAATCCTGGCCCCACTGGCTCACGCAATGGGCCTCGTCAATGGCCACGAGCGGCACGCCAATGCCGCCGTCCGCCGCGGCCTCCTGCGCAAAGGCTAAAAAGCGCGGCTCGAGCAGGCGCTCGGGCGCCACGTACATAAGCTGGTAGCGCCCCTCACGAGCACGTTTGAGCACGGTATTTTGCTGAGCCGGCGTAAGGCTGGAGTTGAGATAGCTGGGTCGCGCACCCGCCGCGAGCAACGCACGGGTCTGATCCTCCATAAGCGACAGCAGCGGACTCACCACAAAGGTGATACCGGGCAGCATGAGCGCGGGCACCTGGTAGCAAATGGACTTGCCGGCGCCCGTGGGCATAACGCCCAGCGCGTCGCGACCGGCAAGGATCGCATCGACCATGCGGTCCTGCCCCGGGCGAAACGAGGTGTAGCCAAAATAGGCGCCGAGCGTGTCGAGCGCCATCTGCTGCATGCTTTCGGTCATGGTTTCCTAACGTCCAAGTCATCTGCCGCCGATTATACGCCGCCACGCGGACCGGTGCCCCACGGTTGCCGACCACGGGTAACGCAATCCGAAGGGAACGAGCGTAGATTTTCGGACACTTGCCAAACGAGCGTGGATAATTTCCCACTTT
>URZJ01000164.1 GCA_900552395.1 uncultured Collinsella sp.
TGGGGAGGGGTGGGGGAAGGGGTGGGGAAAGGTGTTGAAAAATGGGGCGGTTCCCCATATTATTGATGACGTCGACAGGCGGGGGGGTTCCCCGCGTACGTGCCATCTGAGTAACCGAGGGGAGGGCGCACATGGGAATGACTGGTGCATACGAGCGCAATCTCGATGCAAAAGGTCGTCTGTCCCTGCCTGCACCCCTTCGCGAGGAGCTTGGAGAGCACGTTCGCGTGTTCAAAGCCCTGGATGTCGATGCTCTGTACGTGTTCTCTGCCGAGGCCTTCGATAAGTGGGTCGAAGGACTCTTCGCGGGTCGTGAGGGCCACGAGGGTTTTAACCCGCGTGACATTAACGACCAGAAGCTCATGAGGGCGATCAACAAGCGCACTACGTCGATGGATGTGGACAGCGCCGGTCGTATCGGTCTTTCCGAGTCTCTCCGCAAGCAGGCGAACCTCGACCGCGAGGTCACGGTTGTGGGCAACTACGACCACCTTGAGGTTTGGGATCGCGCCGCGGCCGATGAGGACGATGACGATGAGGCCCTGCTGGACCTCTTCTTCTCGTAAGGGCAAGGCACGGGTAACGGATGGAGCGTGGAATCTTGACACAAGAATATCGGCATGAACCTGTCATGCTCGGCGAAGTGCTTGAGTCGCTGCGGCTAAAGAGCGGCTCCGTTGTCTGCGATTGCACCCTTGGCGGTGCCGGCCATTCGGTAAAGATGGCCGCACAGGTGGGGGAGACGGGCCTTTTGCTCGGCGTCGATCAGGACGACATGGCCCTCGAGGCCGCTGGCGCCCGTCTGGACCGCGAGGTTCCCGGCGTTCCGCACCAGCTGCTGAAGGGCAACTTCGGCGACTTGGACGAGCTGCTTTGCTCGGCCGAGGTGCCCGGGGTCGATGGCTTCCTGTTCGATTTGGGCGTTTCGTCACCGCAACTCGATATCCCTGGCAGGGGCTTTTCGTATAACGAGGACGCCCCATTGGACATGCGGATGGATCCGGGCAATAACACTTTAAACGCAGCTGAGGTCATCAACACCTATAACGAACACGACCTCGCCCGGATTCTACGCGTCTACGGCGAAGAGAAGTTCGCCTCGCAGATCGCGCGCGAGATCGTGCGCCGCCGCGAGCAAGAACCGATCGAAACCACCGGCCAATTTGTCGAGATCATCAAGGCGGGTATCCCGGCTGCCGCTCGTCGGCATGGCGGACACCCGGCCAAGAAAAGTTTCCAGGCCATTCGCATCGAGGTCAATCACGAACTCGATGTGCTCGAACGAGGGCTTGATGCCGCCACCAGGTGGCTCAACCCGGGCGGACGTATCTGCGTCATCTCGTATCACTCGCTCGAGGACCGTATCGTAAAGAACCACTTTAAGGAGATGAGCCAGGGGTGCACGTGTCCGCCGGAGATTCCGGTGTGCGTGTGCGGCAACGTGCCGATACTCAAGGTCATCACCCGCAAACCCCTGGTTGCCCAGCCTGATGAGGTTGAGCGCAACCCTCGGGCGAGATCAGCCAAAATCCGCGTGGCGCAGCGTCTGTAGGCGCGACCGCGCGATATTGGACCTCCCGCTCGCACCATAAACGAAGCTTAAACACACTACCAACGTACTCGGGATGGGAGGCGGCATATCATGGGCTACAACACTTCAAGCGCAGCACTCGCCTATGATATGAACGCCATGCCCGCCTATCGTGAGACGCCGCAGGCCCCCGTTGCTCCCCGTGAGCAGCGCACGCCGCGCTTTGATGTCTACACGGGCGCGGGCCGTCAGGCAAACCAGGCGGTAAGCCCGGTTTTCATGAGCGTTCTTAAAACGTTTGGCATCATTGCGGCTATCTTCATGACGATCGGCGTCGCCCGCGTGGCGCTCGCCGGCGTTACGGCCCAGGTGCTCAACAGCAACGCCGAGCTTACCAACACGCTCGAAAAGGCGACCGATGAGAGCTCCGACCTGGAGGTCATGCATTCGGTCTATGGCGCCGACACGCGCATTCGCGACCTTGCGGGCGCTTATGGCATGGTGGAGCCCAGCGAGAGCGTTACACTTGACTTTACGCAGGATGCAGCCGCGGGCGCCAACGCGACCGCGACCGCTCAATAGCAAGACGGTAGCTGAGTATGACAAATGACTATCGCCGCGGTTCCGACGGGGGTCGCGGTTCTGGACGTCCCTCATCGCGGGGACGTTCTGGTTATCAAGGAACGGGTCGGCCATCTTACAACGCGAGGCCGTCCTATGACAACGACCCCGCGTCGCGTCTCCGTAGCTCGAGTGGTCCTCAAATGCATAACACCAGACCGCGCAAGAGCTCGTCGACCGAATGGCTCACGGGCACGCCGCTGCCCCGTCGCAAAGCCGTCATGGGTTTCATCGGGTTTGGCTTGGGTTTGGGCGTCCTTCGCCTTGCCGACTATCAAATCGTGGAAGCCGATAAGTTACGCGACCGTGCCGATGCACGTCGCTTGCTTGCGCAGACGCTGTATGCCAAGCGCGGTACCATCTACGACCGTAACGGCAACGTGCTGACGTCGTCGGTCGAATGCCGCAACATCGCCGTGAATCCTCAGCTTATCGAGGACGTTGACAAGACGGTCTCGGCACTGGTCAAAGCTACGGGCATCGATAAGAAAACCTGTCGTGATCTCGTTATGTCCGATGGCACCTGGGTGTATATCAAACGCCAGGTGGACGAGGACGATGCTGCGGCGCTGGAGAAGAAGAATCTGCCCGGCGTGCTCTTTGAGCAGGCCATGAAGCGCGTATATCCTTATGGCAACCTGGCATCGCAGGTGCTTGGCGTGGTAAACGTGGACAACGACGGTCTGACGGGCCTTGAGAAGCAGTACAACAAGCTTTTGACCGGAACGAACGGTTCGCTGGTGCGCGAGCGGGCGAGGGACGGTAGCTATATCGCGGGCGGCGCCTATAAAAAGGTTGCCGCGGTGGACGGCGTGGACATCGTGACGACACTCGATGTCAATATCCAGCGTGCCGCCGAGGACGCCCTGGCCGAGGCAGTCGAAAAGACCAAGGCCAAGAATGGCTCGGCCCTGGTCACCGATCCCACGACGGGCGAGATTCTGGCGGCATGCTCGTATCCGACATATGACCAGACCGATCTGGAAAACGCCAAGACCGAGGACATGAACTTGCGCCTGGTTACCGATGCCTACGAGCCCGGCTCGGTCTTTAAGACACTTGTGGCCGGTGCTGGCTTCGACTTGGGCGCCGTGCGTTCGAGCACGTCGTTTGAGGTGCCGGCGAGCATTAAGGTCGGCGACGACACCGTTACCGACGCCGATAAGCGCGACTACACCATGACCATGGACGTGCGTGAGATGATGCGCCGTTCGTCCAATGTGGGCTTTGTCCTGGTGGGACGCAAGATCGGTGCCGATGATTTTGCCACCTATGTGGACAAGTGGGGCATCGGTCATAGCTCCGGTGTCGATTTTCCGGGTGAGAGTCTGGGTATCGTCAAGGAGCGCGACCAGTACGACGGCGCCACGCTGGGCTCGATGAGCTTTGGCCAGGCGCTGTCTGTGTCGCCGATTGAGGTCGCACGTGCCGTGGGCGGCATCGCGAACGGCGGCGTGATGATGACTCCGCACTTCTATAAGTCGAGCAAGGGCGATGAGAAGGACTGGGGCGAAGGCGAGCGTGCGATATCGGACGACGCTGCCGCCCAGGTGACATCGTGCATGCAGACGGTCGTATCCGAAGGCACGGGCGTTGGCGGTGCGGTCGATGGCTATGACGTGGCGGGCAAGACCGGTACGGCCGAGCGTGCTGACGAGAACGGCGGTTACCTCAAGGAGAACTACATGTCGTCCTTTATGGGCTTTGCACCGGCGCAATCGCCCAAGGTGCTGTGCTATATCACACTCGATGGAACGCCGAGCGGCTCGGATGCCGCCGCGGTGCCATTCCAGTCCATTATGGCCAACGCACTCGACGTGCTGGGCATCCCGCGCACGAAGTAGGGGGTTACAATCTTGAGCGTGGTCTGCCGTTTGATCTGAAGGGTGTTCACATGCCCTGCACCACGCGCGCATGGCACTGGGATACAATACGCCGATAGCATTATTAGGTTTACAGGGGAGCTGCAATGATAGAGATCGCCGTCAACAACCTCGCGGCCTCAACGGGGGCCCGAACCGTGACGGAAGAAGTCGATCGGGTATGCCGCGGGTGCGTTATCGACTCGCGCCAGGTCGAGGAGGGGACGATCTTTGTCGCCTTCCCCGGCGAAAAGGTCGACGGCAATGATTTTGCCTCCCGTGCCATCGAGTCG
>URZJ01000165.1 GCA_900552395.1 uncultured Collinsella sp.
GCCTTCTCGGCAGCGACGCGGTTCATGCCGGTCATGAAGGGCACGCCGCTCACGTACGGGCAGGTGAGTCCCTCGGGGGCAACGGTGGTGGCGATCAGCAGGTCAGCGCCCTCGTCGCAGTAATCCTTGGCCTCGGAGATAGCGCACTGCACGATCTCGTACTTGCCGGCATAACCGTTGGCATCGAGCATGGTGGCGACCTTCTGGGCAACGAGCGTGGAAGTAGCAGCGCCAGCACCGCAAGCCAAAACGATCTTCTTCATAGGTAATGTCTCCCTTCATGGTTTACTTTAGGTAAGTGTACCGCAGCGAGCGATGGCACTCAGCCTCGATGAGCTTTTATGCCAGTTTGCTTGTGCGCTGCGTATAATACATCTAGTACGTGTTGTCATACCGCTCGCTTTATGAGCGACTAAGGATCCTAACATGCCCGATTCCCGCACACTCTGGACCGCCGTCGTTATCATCTGTATCGCCGTATCGGTGTTCTTTAGCGTCAAAAAACGCACTACGTTTAAACGCCTGCAACAGTTGATGGCCGCCAAACAGTGGGCCGAGTTCGATCGTTTGCTCGACGGCAAACTCACCAGCATGCTGTACCCGCGCTACAACCGCGACTACCTGCGTCTAAACTCCTATCTGCTGCGCGAGGACCACGAGCGCGCCGGCGAGATGTTCGACCTGCTGCTGGGACTCAACCTGCCCAAGATGCAGCGCGTCGACCTGGTGATCAAGGCCTTTAACTACTACGTTGGCCAGGAGGACCGCAAAAAGTCCAAGGAGCTGCTGCACGAAATCAAGGGCTTTGAGGGCGGTCAGGCCGAGGCGGTCGCGCACGAGTGCCAGCTGATGTACGACACGATGATCCTCAAGCGTCACAACGACATTCCCGAGCTGGAGCGCATGCTCGAGGATGTCGGCGACGACCCGGTCAAGCGCTGCCGCTTGGAGTACCTGCTGGCCCTGCAGTACCAGAACAAGGGCGACGAAGCCAAGTTTGCCGAGTACTTGGAAAAGTCAGGCCAGCACTCGATGGCCGTCAACGCGTAACGGACGGCTTGTGCTAGACTTCTAGTCTCACGGGGGCGTGGCGGAATTGGCATACGCAGGAGACTTAAAATCTCTCGCCGCAAGGATTGTGGGTTCGAGTCCCACCGCCCCTACCATATGAAGCGTTCGAGCCCGTATCCCCAAGGGATGCGGGCTCGTCTCTTTTTCACGCCGGCGGAGCTCTAAGTTGCGGTGGAATAGTTAAAAGGCGCTGAGGCTGGGGGTCCAGCCGATGGTGGGTAGCTCACCGTCGAGAACCTCGTTAATGGTGGCGGCCATGCCGGCAAGCAGGCTGTTCTCGCTTACGGTGAGCGTGTCGTAGCCGCCGGCTCGCATAAGCTCGCGAATCACCACGGCACCAGCCAAGATCACGCCCGCGCGTTTGGGCTGTACACCCGGTAGCGCGGCGATGCCTTCCGCGTCCAACACAGACATGCGCTCGATAGCGGCCGAGACCTGCTCCAGCGACAGCTCGCGTAGGTGCACAAAGCTCGAATCGTACGGTTCCAGCTCGTGGACCAGAGCCACCAGCGTAGTCACCGTGCCGCCCACCGCGACTAAGCGTTCGGCGCGCTCAAAGTCGACAGGCAGGCCCTCAAAATAGGCGGCGAACTGCTCGCCTGCCCACGCGACAGCGGCAGCAAGCTCGCCATCCGCGGGCGGCAACGCGGAGAAAAAGCGCTCCGTCACGCGGCGACAACCGATGTCCAGCGAGCGCGTTCCCTCCAGCGCAAAGACCCCGCGCTCAGGCGCATAGACGCCCGTCGCGAGCTCCGTGGAGCCGCCGCCCGAATCGGCGACGATGATGCGCTCGCCGGCAAAGTCGTGCGCCACGCCAAAAAATGTCAGGCGCGCCTCGACCTCGCCCGGAATCACCTGTGGTTTGAGCCCCAACTCGCGCAGGCCGTCCAGCAGCAGCGCGGCATTGGACGCATCGCGCGCGGCACTCGTGCACGTGGTGCAGACGCACACGGCCCCAAAGGCACGGGCCTCGTCCACAAACATGCGGCACGCAGCGAGCACACGCTCGACAGCCGCCTCGCAGAAGCGCCCCGTCGCGTCCACGCCCTCGCCCAGGTCGGTAATCTCGGTATGCTTGGACGATTCCACAATCGCTCCGCCCTCGACCTGGGCCAACACCAGTCGCGACGACACCGTTCCCAGGTCGATCGCGGCCACCTTATAGCGTTTGCAATTTGTCATTGCGGGCTCCCCTCCGGGCGCTATTTGCCGTTGGACACGACCGTCTGGCCCTCGACGCCGTTAAACCCAAACAGCATGTCGAGCGCCTGGATGTACCACGGCGCGTCCTTGCCGACTTCTTCGATTTCCTTGGCCACTTCGCTGGCCTTCTTGGCGTTTGAGGACTTTTTGCTCGACGACGAGTCCGAATCGTCGTCCAAGCCTAGCACGTCAATCTTCTTCTCGCCGGGCATCACCAGGCCCAGGTCCTCGGACGCCGCGTCCTTGATACCCTCCTCCGAGAGCAGCTTGTCGACGCTTTTTTGCAGCCCATCATTGTATTGCTGGCGAATCTCGACCTGCTTGGCCAAGATATCGCTCGAACGCTTTGCCACGTACAGGTCGCGCACGGGGAAATACAGGCTCACGAGCGCCAGCGCCACCACGATACCGATAAACAGCGGACGCAGAGAGCCATGCGTAAAGTCATAGATCGCCTTGACCACCGCGTTGTCGTTGGCGTAGCGCATAAAGTCCGAGCCCGAAAAACGGTTCGAGGGCCTGCTCGATTTGTCGTGTGCCTGAGTCGAGGGACGCGACGTATGCGACGAACGTGCCGGGCGCACCGGTCCATCTGTCGAAGTATTCACTTGAGCATTGGGGCGCGAGGTACTTGTCGGGCGCTGCGCGGGGCGGTCGACGCCGGCGTAGGCGGACCCACCGAGCTGCACCGTGCGCGCACGGCGAGGCGACGGCTCGCGCGAACCGGCGGAATAGTACCTGTTGTCGTAAATCTGATCCATGTGCGCCTTGTGCGGTTGAGGTTTGTTTGCGCTAAGTCCTTTAGTTATAGCACGAGCGCCTGCACCGCCTTCGCCAGCCTTTGCTCGACATAAAAAAGGCGCTGAGCCGTATGGCCCAGCGCCCATGGCGCTTTGCAGCATCCAGTCAAGGCGGGACGGAACCGAGTCAGCCTCCCCCTCGCCAAATTCGCCCGTTTAGCGAATGTTGTAGAACGCGGTCTTACCGGCGTAGCGCGCGCTGCCCTCGAGCTCGTCCTCGATGCGAATGAGCTGGTTGTACTTGGCGATACGGTCGCTGCGGCACGGGGCGCCCGACTTGATCTGGCCGGCATTGACGCCCACGACCAGGTCGGCGATCGTGGAATCCTCGGTCTCGCCGGAGCGGTGACTCACGATGCAGGCGTAACCGGCCTCCTTGGCGGTCTCGATGGCCTCAAGCGACTCGGTGAGCGTGCCGATCTGATTGACCTTGACCAGGATCGCGTTGGCGGCACCCAGCTCGATGCCCTTCTTAAGGCGCTCGGTGTTGGTGACGAACAGGTCGTCGCCCACCAGCTGCACCTTGTTGCCAATGCGACGGGTGAGCTCAACCCAGCCGTCCCAGTCCTCCTCGGCCATGCCGTCCTCGATGGAGATGATGGGATAGGTGTCGACGAGCTTCTCCCAGTAATCAACCATCTGGGCACCCGTGTACTCCACGCCCTCGCCCTTGAGCTCGTACATGCCGGTCTCGGCGTTGTAGAACTCGGTCGAGGCCGGGTCCATGGCGTACATGAAGTCGACGCCGGGCTTAAAGCCAGCCTTCTCGACGGCCTTGGTGATGTACTCGAACGGCTCGGCATTGGTCTTGAGGTTGGGCGCAAAGCCACCCTCGTCGCCCACGCCGCCGCCCAGGCCGGCCTCGTGCAGCACACCCTTGAGGGTGTGGTAGACCTCGGCGCACCAACGCAGGCCCTCGGCAAAGCTCGGGGCGCCCACCGGCATGATCATGAACTCCTGGAAGTCGACGTTATTGTCGGCATGCACGCCGCCGTTGAGAATGTTCATCATAGGTGTGGGCAGCAGGTGGGCGTTGACGCCACCCAGATACTGGTACAGCGAAAGACCCGCCGACTCGGCAGCGGCGCGGGCAACTGCCAGCGACACACCCAGAATGGCGTTGGCACCGAGATTGGTCTTGTTGGGGGTACCGTCCGCGGCAATCAGCGCGGCATCGACGGCGCGCTGGTCGAAGGCGTCGAGGCCCACGACGGCGTTAGC
>URZJ01000166.1 GCA_900552395.1 uncultured Collinsella sp.
TGAGCGTCCTCAAACGAGAAAATACTTACCTGTTTATCGGCCGGACCGCCCTGAACATTTCGATTCCCGTACAGTCCCTCGATGCCTAACATCTCCATCGATACGGTCGCCTTCGACCTGGACGCCCATGCAGATACCGCCGCCTCGGTAGCCAAGCCAATCAAATCACTCGTCAATTCGGTTTCAGGTAACGGGTCCTCGTAGGCAAGCTTAAAATAGCATGGTGCAGAATGGGTATGAATGCATGCGACGACGATATTGCTCGAATCGATGCCCGTTTTTGACGATACGGCGTTCTTGACCGAAAGGGAAAAATCTTTCGACACCATTATTGAATCGAGCTCGATAAGAATAAACGGGACAAGATCAACACAGACAGCGCTAGCGTTGACCTCAATAGGATCAAGAACATCCGTCCAGGCACCTTTTCTGTTGTAGCCGCCCATGCGGCAAGGAGACTGGGGTGTTACGTCAATCTTCGAGATTCCAAACTCTATGTTCATTCCAACTCCAACTCTTCGCGGCACACGCCGCCCAAACATCGGAAATAGAAATACAAAAAGAGAAGGGCGTCATGGACGCCCTTCCAATGCGTCCTGCCACACGCAGGCCGTAGAAAACTTAACGCTCGGAAACGGGACCATTCTCGAGCTCATCCGCCGTAAAGCCCAGGAAATACGTGCCCAAGGCGCTCACAAGGAAGCCTGCACCAGCAGCGATTCCAAAGTTGATGAGATTCTGGGTCCCGCCGCCCGCAAACGCGAGGAACTCCAAGAAGTTGGATGCCGCGCCGGCAGTATAAACCGTGGCTCCGAGAGCGATTGCAAGCGCACCGGCAACAAAGGATCCGATAATCTTCCAGACAAACACGCGGCGATAGCGCAGCATCATGCCGTAGATGAAAGGCTCGCCGACGCCTCCGACAATGTTTGCGACCAAATAGCCGAATGCCATGCTCTTCTCGTCTTTATCGCACAGCTTGAGCCAGGTCGCCACCTCGCAGCCGAAGGTCGCCCAAAGGCTAACGCCCGTCGCAACCAAAACAAAGCTGTCGGTTCCCACAGTCATATAGTTAGCGATGGCAATCATCGCAACCGCCACATGCATGCCGGTAATAATCATTGGGCACCAAAGACCCGCCAGAATACCTCCTCCGAGGATGGCGGCGATACCACCGGAAGTACCAAGGAACTCAAAACCGGCGGCGAGGGCATTACCGGCCCATGAACCAACAGGGGCGAGAGCGCAGAGAGACACAGGAACAGCGACGACCATGGTAAGGAAAGGCGCGAAAACCGTTGAAAGGGTATCTGGCACATATTTGCGGAAGAAGCGCTCGATATAACTCATCGCCCACACGGACAGAAGAATGGGAAGGACCGTCTTTGTGTAGTTTGCGGCGACGCAAGGAATGCCATAAACGGAGAACTGAGCTCCATCGGTCGCAAGCTGAATCATGGTCGGGTCGATAAGAATGCCGCCCATAAAGGCACCGAGGACAGGCGTTACGCCAATGTTCTTAGCCGCATTATAGCCAAGGTAGATGGGGATAAAATAGAACGCTGCGTCATAAACCATGTTCATCAGAACATAAAGGTCGCTTGTGTCGGACAGCACGCCCGCCATCGTAGGTCCCAGCACCACCGCTACGGTCTTGAACAGGCCAGCACACATTAGGACGGGGATCATAGGCACCATGGAGCTTGACAGGTAGTTGAGGATGTTATTGCCAATAACCTTAGGTGTGAGCTTCTGCTTGGGAGCATCAAGGTTCTCGTCGATGGCGTCCTGCTTGGCAAAGCCGCCGATCTTGCAGAGCTCGTCATAAACCTTGGGCACGTTTTGGCCCACGATTACCTGGAACTGCCCTCCGGAGATTTGAGCACCCAACACACCGCCAATCTTCTTCACTTCTTTGATATCGGGGGCATCGATATCTTTGAGGTTAAAACGCAGGCGCGTCATACAGTGCGCAACAAACGTTACGTTCTCCTTGCCACCGACGGCCTCGAGCACGTCCGCGGCGATTTTCTTATTGTCAGTCATAGCTGAACTCCCTTGCTTTTCTGTCTTCCCGTTTGCGCACACGCGAAGAACCGATTACGGCAGGCCTGACACGAGGCAAATCGAGAAAAGCAAGAAGAAGACAAAAACAGAAGAGCCCCAAAGCACAAAGCGGACAGGGAACTGTCTACGTCATGCTTCGAGGCTCTTCTCGAATAACACCTTATGTGACTACGAAACTACATCCAACAGATGCTTTTACGAAAGTCGAAACCGGCAAACGGTCGAATTTCGGCGATGAGCGGTCAATCAGGACCTGGATCCCGCGCAGACGCGATTGACATGGAGCATCAGGTAGACCTTCTCTTCATCGGCGAGCGCGGCGTCAAAGCGTTCTTCGATAAGCGCGGCCATGCGGTCGACGCACACGGCCACATCGGGATGCTGCTCGCAAAGCGGCCCATAGAGCGCACCGTTCTCCGTGTTGAGGGGTTCTCCTGTCTGCACGCGCTCCAGCAGGTAGCGCACGTGTGTGGCATAGCGGCAAAAGTCAAAGCCGTCGCGGTCCACACAAACCCCCAGCTCGGACTCGATGATCTTGGTGAAGTTCTCGAGCATCACCTCGTCCTTACGCACCGTATTGGATTTGGCCTTTGAAGACGAGGCGACCACGCTGTTGACGATGCAGAGCGCGATACCGCTCGCCTCCCCCCGCGGCATCTTAACGTTGAAGCCGCGATTGATGCCCTCGAGCGCGAACTGGGCGATCTTGTACTCGATGGGGTACATCTGCTGCACGTCATAGGAAAGCGGCATCTGCACAAACATATGCTCGCGGCAGCGCTTGATGGCAAAAGCGATATGGTCGGCCATGGTAAAGGGAAGGTTTGCCGAGAGCTCGCGCGAGATGTTGGAGCGAGCGATATCGGCAATCTGGGCGGAGAACTCCATCACCTGAGGATCGATCTCGTCGAGCAGCGCTAGGTAGCGCGAGTCGACACCGTAGAAGGTTCGCTCGATCTTATCGAGTGTGACCTCATCGGGGCCATTGGGAAACCCGATACCGCGGCCAATTGCCACGAGTTCACGGCCCTTGGCGTTTACGCAGATAACCGTATTGTTGTTGATCCGCTTAAGGATTTTCATGACGCTCCCTACCCGGCGCAAGCAACAGCGCCGCGAGCCCGATTATTCCACGGGATTTCAAATCCGGTCAACCTTCCTTTCGACATCCGAACGATTCGCCCCGTCTTCATTCGATCAGCCTGAGAAGAAGTTTCGCGCTTTGGTGAGTTGATGGTGTTGCGGGCGAATCCATCTCCGGTTCACACCGACTGGGTACCCTGAGGGCTGAACAACCTGTCGCAGCACTAAACGAACCGGGAGGACCCCGTATGACGACTGAATATACCGACGCGCCGCGCACGCGCGTCATGACACCGGCAGCGCTCAACAACGGCGTGCACGAGAACCATTCCATCGGACAAACCATGGCCATCGCGCCCAAAAAGGGCCTGTTCGACGACATTTCCATTCCCCAAATCATCGCCGGCGCCGCAGCTGCCGCCACGAGCGTCGCGCTTGCTTCCAAGATCGGCATCGCTGGTTCAGTAATTGGTGCCGCCGTGAGCTCGGTCATTACCGTTGTGTCCTCGCAGGTCTACCGCCACTTTATCTCTGCCAGCGCCGAAGCCCTCAAAGGTACGCACGCCGCCGACGACTACCCCGCCGGTGCTTATGAGCCCGTTGAGTTAAATGCCGAGGAGCACTTGGGCGGCGCCGCAACTACGCAGGAGATGCGCCAAATTGCGGGGCGCGCGACCACGGCGCGCGTCGCCCCCGACAGCCTGCGCGCCAAGGCGGCAGCAGAGCGCAGCCAGACGCAAAAGAAGGTCATCGTCTTCTCGATCGCCATCGCCATCGTCGCGGTCATCGCCTGCGCTGGCGCCATCCTTATCACCACTGCCGGTGAGGGTCTGGGCGAGCGTCCCGAGCCAAGCCTGTCGTCGCGCACGACCGAGAGCGATGCAAATGGCAACACCCAGTCGCAGGATCAGCAGGCACAGACGGACGACACGCAAGACAGTTCTGCCTCTGCCAATTCGTCCTCGAACACCCAAAACCAATCGCAGGGCACCGATTCCTCTACGGCCAACAGCGGTACGCAATCCGGCACGACCGACTCAAGCCAAACGACTGACGGCTCTCAACCGAGCACGGGCGACCAGACGAGCGACACCACGTCGGGAACGGGCA
>URZJ01000167.1 GCA_900552395.1 uncultured Collinsella sp.
GCCGGACAGGTCCACCGCTACTCGCAGAGCAGCTTAGCGATCTGGACGGCGTTGGTTGCCGCGCCCTTACGGATTTGGTCGCCGCAGCACCAGAAGGTGATGCCACGCGCGGCCTCGGGGTTCGAGATGTCGCGACGCACACGACCGACCCAGATCAGGTCCTGGTCGGACGTATCCATCGGCATGGGGAAGCGATCATGCGCATCCTCGGCGCTCATGTCGTCAACCAGCTTCACGCCCGGAGCGGCAGCCAGCGCAGCACGGGCCTCCTCAACCGTAATGTCGCGCTCAAACTCGAGCGTAATGCTCTCGGAGTGCGAACGCAGCACGGGCACGCGCACGCAGGTGCAGTTCACGCGCAGCTCGGGCAGATGCATGATCTTGCGGCCCTCGTTTTGCAGCTTCATCTCCTCGGAGGTAAAGCCTTCCTCCTTGACACCGCCGATCTGCGGAATCAGGTTGCTCGCCAGCTGGGCGGCAAACGCGCGCGGCTCGGGAATCTCCTCGCCACGGCCCAGGGCGGCAAGCTGAGCCTCGAGCTCGGCCATACCGGGAGCGCCAGCGCCCGAAGCTGCCTGATACGTGGACACGATCATACGCTTCACGCCAGCAAGCTGGTGCAGCGGCCACGTGGGAACCAGGCCGATGATGGTCGCGCAGTTGGGATTGGCGATAAGGCCGTGATGCCACTTGATGTCGTCAGCATTGATCTCGGGCACGACCAGCGGCACCTCGGGATCCATGCGGAAGGCGTGGCTGTTGTCGACCACGACGGCGCCGCGCTTGACGGCCTCGGGCAGTAGCTCCTTCGCAATATCGTCGCCGGCGGCGCCGAGCACGATGTCGCAGCCCTCAAAGGCCTCGGGGCAAGCCTCCTCAATCACAACCTGCTCGCCGCGGAACTCGACGGTCTTGCCCGCAGAGCGCGCGCTCGCTAGCAGCTTGAGCTTGCCGACCGGAAACTCCTGCTCGTTGAGGCACTCGAGCATCTGGGTGCCCACGGCTCCCGTCGCGCCCAAAATAGCAACCGTGTACTGTTTCATGCTTCCCCCTTTAAAGGCTGTGGCTTTTGCCCGCACGCCGAGCAGGCCGATTATTGTTGCCAGTGTATACAAGAACAGGGCGGGCACGAAACCCGCCCCGTCGAAACGAAACCGAAACGAAACGCCCCGCCGTAGTTTTTGAGGCAAGTCCCAAAAATCTACTGGGATAGCAGCTACTTGTGGAGCGCGGCCGGGGCGGGATCGGCCGGCGCGGGAGCCTCCAGGTCGGAGACCTTCACAATGCCGTTTTCATCGGAGAAGGCACGGTAAATGGTCTGGATCGCCAGATCGAAGTCCTTCTCCTCCACGCCGATGATGATGTTGATCTCGTCGCAGCTCTGCGAAATCATACGCACGCTCACGCCCGCCTGGCCAAGCATGCCAAACAGGTGGCCAGAGATGCCGGCGCGACCGCGCAGGTTGCGGCCAACGGTAGCGATAAGCGCCAGGCCCTCGACAACCTCGATCTCGAGCGGCTCGACCTCCTGCTGAATGTCGCCCACGAGCGAGTACAGCGAATCGTGCACGTCCTGCTCCTGCACCACGGCGCCAAAGCGGTCGACACCGGTGGGCATGTGCTCGACGGAGACGTCATAGCGCTCGAAGACCGAAAGCGCGCGGCGCATAAAGCCGACACGGGGCTTGGTGCGGTCGCGGGCCACGTTGATGGCGACAAAGCCGCGCTTGCCGGTCACGCCGGTAATGATGGGCTCCGCCTCGCCCTCGTCGGCCGTCTCGCTAATGATGGTGCCGGGGTCCTGCGGCGCGTTGGTGTTCTTGATGACTAGCGGAATACCGGCCTCGCGCACGGGGAACACGGCCTCCTCGTGCAGGACGCTTGCACCCATGTACGAAAGCTCGCGCAGCTCCTCGTAGGTAACGCGCGCAATGGGCTGAGCCTCGGGTACGATGCGCGGGTCGGCAGAGTAGAAGCCCGAGACGTCGGTCCAGTTCTCGTAAAGGTCGGCGCCCAGGCACTTGGCCAGAATCGAGCCGGAAATATCGCCGCCACCACGGTCGAGCAGCTTGATCTGGCCCTCACGCGTCGCGCCGTAGAAACCGGGCATGACAAAGCCACCCTGCTGACCGTACTCCTGCACCAGCTCGGAGGTGCGGTTCATGCTGAGCGTACCGTCGTGATGGAACGCAACGACCGTCGCGGCGTCCAGGAACGGCAGGCCCAGGTACTCGGCCATCAGGCGAGCGGTGAAGTACTCGCCACGGCTCACGAGCTCCTCGGTGGAGTAGCCACCCGAGCGGGCACGCTCGGCAAAGGCCGCGAACTCCTCGCGGATGGGATAGGTGAGCTCCAGCTCGTCAGCGATATCAAAATAGCGCTGCCCAATGTCCTCGAGCAGCTCCTCGCACGACACGTGGTACTTAACGTGCGCGTTAACCAGGTAGAGCAGGTCGGTCACCTTGGTGTCGCCCTTAAAGCGGCGACCGCAGGCAGAAACCACCACAAAACGGCGGGCCGGGTCGGCATCGACGATGGCCTTGATCTTCTTAAAGTGTTCGGCGTCGGCGACCGACGAGCCGCCAAACTTGGCAATTTTTATCATGGCGTGGAGGTTACCTTTCTAAAAGCCTCTGCAAACCTGTTTTGCGCGCTCTGATACCATGGGTTCACCGATTGGGACCAAGGCATCCGAGGAGCAGTGTTATATGGGAACTTATCATAGTACACGAGGACGCACTTTATCGTGCTCAAGTAAGGTGGCAATCCGTACCGGCATCGCTCCCGACGGGGGTTTGTTTGTCTCGGACGAGTTCGGCACCCAGCAGGTCGATATCAGCTCGCTTGCAGATAAATCGTACTTTGAAATCGCTCAAGATGTGTTGGGAATGTTACTGAATGATTACACGGCCGAAGAAATTTCGGCGTGTGTCGACGAGGCTTACCGCAGCACGTTTGCGAGCGAAGAGGTCACGCCGCTCGTCAAACTCGACGCCGCACCGGGCGCCGATGCCCCTCAGACCTATGTGATGGAACTCTTTGGCGGCCCCACAAGCGCCTTTAAGGACGTCGCCCTGCAGATGCTCCCCCGCCTCATGGCCCGCACCTCCGCCAAGGACGGCGGCGCCGAGCGCATCATGATCGTCACCGCCACGTCGGGCGACACCGGCAAGGCCGCACTCGCCGGCTTTGCCGACGCCCCGGGCACGGGCATCACCGTCTTTTATCCCGAGGGCAAGGTCAGCCGCGTCCAGAACCTGCAGATGTCCACGCAGGAGGGCGACAACGTCGCCGTCTGCGGCATCCGCGGCAACTTTGACGACGCCCAGAGCGCCGTCAAGCGCATCTTTGCCGATAAGGAGCTTGCCAAGCGCCTGGAGGCCGCTGGCACCGTGCTTTCGAGTGCCAACTCCATCAATGTCGGCCGCCTGGTGCCGCAGGTCGTCTACTACTTTGCCGCCTATGCGCAGCTGCTGCGCGCCGGCGCTATCGAGGCTGGCGACGCCGTAGAGTTCTGCGTGCCCACCGGCAACTTTGGCGATATCTTGGCCGGCTACTACGCCAAGCGCATGGGTCTGCCCGTCGCCAAGCTCGTCGTGGCGAGCGACAAGAACAACGTGCTGGCCGACTTCCTGACCACCGGCGTTTACGACCGTAACCGCCCGTTCTACACGACCATCTCGCCGTCGATGGACATCCTCATCAGCTCCAACCTGGAGCGCATGCTGTACTTCCTGTCCGATGGCGACTGCGAGCTTGTTGCCGGCCTTATGGAGCAGCTGGCACAGACCGGCCGCTACGAGGTTCCCGCCGAGCTGCTGGCCAAGATCCAGAGCGTCTTTGGCTGCAGTTGGGCCAGCGAGGACGAGGTCCGCGCTGCCATCAAGAGCTGCTGGGACGCGAACGGCTACGTGATTGACCCGCACACCGCTTGCGGCTATCACGTCTTTGAGCAGGTCGCTCCCGCCGAGGGCGCCAAGGCCCGCGTGTTGCTTTCGACCGCCAGCCCCTACAAGTTCCCGCGCGCCTGCTGCGACGCCCTGGGGCTCAACGTTCCCGAGGACGACTTTGAGGCCATGCGCGTGCTCGAGCAGGCAACCAACACGGTCGCCCCGACCCAGCTCGCCGAACTCGAATCCAAACCCGTCCGCTTCGAAGACGTCTGCGACGTCGATGAGATGGCAAGCTACGTCGAGTCTGCAGCAAAACGAATGAGCACCAACTAAACCCCTTATTAAGCGCCGGC
>URZJ01000168.1 GCA_900552395.1 uncultured Collinsella sp.
GCGACCGGCACACCCCATGATGGCCGGCAACATCCATCATGCGGCATCCCCGCAAAAGGATGAAACAATTAGGGTTATTGTATACCGTCCAAATCGCTTATAGGCAGGTAAACGGGCTATTTTTAGGTTAAACGGTAGCTTTGTTGATAAAAGGGGCGCACCGAATGCATACCCGATGCGCCCCTTTTCGACCAATTTATCCAGGCTTAGCGGTGGAAGAAACCACGGCGCTCGAACTTGGGCTCGCAGCACACGTTGATGCCCAGTTTGCGCAACACCGTCTCGTCCGTCGGCGAGATGATCACGCTAAAGAAGGCATCGCAGCCGCGCAGCTGCTCCAGGCCCGAAAGGACGCGGGCCGCCGTCTCGCTCGTTGCCGAGGTGATCGAGAGCGCCATAAGCGTCTCGTCGGTGTGCAGGCGCGGGTTCTTGCTACCCAGGAAATGCGTCTTGAGCTTGCTGATAGGCTCGATCGCCTCATCGCTAATGACCTCGAGCTCAAGATCAACGCCCGAGACTTGCTTAAGCGCGTTCATGATGAGCGAGCTCGCGGCGCCCAGGCGCGTGGAAGTCTTACCGGTCACCACGGAGCCGTCGGGCATGACCATGGCGCCTACGGGGCCACCCGTCAGCTGCTCCCTGGTAAGGGAGGCCGAGCGTGCCGGCGAGTAATTCTTGTCGATACCGGCCTTTTTCATAATAAGCTTGAGACGATCAACCTGCTCATCGCCCACGCCGGTGCGGCGCACGGCCTCCACCGCAGAAAAGTAGCGGCGGACGATCTCCATCTTGGAGGCATCGCGACAGGCATCGTCATCGGTGATGGCGAAGCCGACCATATTGACACCCATGTCGGTGGGGCTCTGGTAGGGGCTCTCCCCCAGAATCTTTTCCATCAGGGCACGGACCACCGGGAAAGCCTCGACGTCACGGTTGTAGTTGACCGTGGTCTTGTTGTAGGCCTCCAAGTGGAAGGAGTCGATGATATTGGCATCGTCGAGGTCGGCCGTGGCGGCCTCATAGGCGATGTTGACCGGATGCGTGAGGGGCAGATTCCAGACCGGGAACGTCTCGAACTTGGCGTAGCCGGCAGCGGTGCCGTGTTTGTGCTCGTGATAGAGCTGAGACAGGCAGGTGGCGAGCTTGCCCGAGCCAGGGCCGGGCGCAGTCACGACGACGAGCGGACGGGTGGTCTCGACAAACTCGTTCTTGCCATAGCCGTCGTCAGACACGATCAGGTCGACGTCGTGCGGATAGCCCTCGATGGGATAGTGCAGCTTGGCGGGAATGCCGAGCGCGTTCAGGCGATTGCGGAACACATCGGCGGCGGGCTGGCCGGCGTACTGGGTGATAACCACGGCCGCGACAGCAAAACCGTTGCCGCGGAACAGGTCGACCAGGCGCAAAACGTCCTCGTCATAGGTAATGCCAAGGTCACCACGAGCCTTGTTTTTCTCGATGTGGTTCGCGTTGATCGCGATGATAACCTCGACATCGTCGGCGATGCTCTTGAGCATGCGGAACTTGCTGTCCGGTTCAAAACCCGGCAGCACTCGGCTCGCATGATAGTCATCGAACAGCTTACCGCCAAACTCCAAATAGAGCTTGCCACCAAACTGCGAGATGCGCTCCTTAATGTGAGCAGCCTGCAGCTCGATATACTTCGCGTTGTCGAAACCCTGGCGCATGTATGGCTCCCGTCCCGTTTCCATTTAATGTCTTAGGCGATTATAACGGAGCAAGCCCTCCCCAACACCCAAGCAATCAACGGGCATCAACCAAACACGCGCTCGATAAGTTGCGGTGGAATAGTTCCCGCTTAGTCCCTCAGGACACACAAACAGGAACTATTCCACCGCAACTTCCCCTTTTTGGTGCAAGCTAACCTGACCCCTTTGCATCAATAATGGAAACATCGCAGGTGGAGCATAAGTCAGCGAGCGCCCGCCAGAGCGAGCAAGGTGACGTGAAAGAGGAGGGAATGGCGCGAAGCAACCTGACACCTTTGCACCAACGATGGCAGCGTCGCAGGTTGAGCATAAGTCAGCGAACGGGCACCAGAGCGAACAAATTGGCATGAAAAGAGGCCGGCATAGACCTTTTGGTCATGCCGGCCTCTTTGAATGACAAGTTGTCGCTCTGGTGCCCGTGCAGCGTCGACCGGTTCCGGCGTTTGGTAAAACGCCGGAACACAAGAGCGCCCCCTCCCGCGCACGGAACGGGAGGGGGCTAAAGGTAGGAGTCTACCGGTGGGGTTACCCCACCGGACAGACGATGACCAGGTGATCCGTTATAGGATCGTCATGGTTTCCGTGGGGTACCCAAGGGGTACTTAGAGCATCACGCAAGCGACGGTCAGAATGACGGCGCAGACGACGGAGAGAGCGACGATGAGCTTAAGCGCAAACTTGAGCCAGGTCGTCCACTCGATCTTGGCCAGAGCGAGACCGCCCATGATGGCGCCGGAGGTCGGGGTGAACAGGTTCACGACACCGATGGCGGCGGAGAAGATCATGACCATGACCTCGGGCGAGAAGCCGAGCTTGACAGCCAGCGGTCCCATGATGGGCATGGAGACAGTAGCCATACCGGAGGTCGAGGGGATCAGGAAGGACAGGCCAAAGTAGACCAGGAAGCTCATGGGAGCGAAGATCACGCCGGACAGGCCAGCCAGAGCATTGGCGGCAGCGTCGAGGACGTAGACGTCGAGGCCGGTGCTAGCCATGAGGACGGAGATACCACGGGCGAGGGCGATGACGAGGACAACGGACATCATGTCGGCAGCGCCGGTGATGAAGGTGTTGACGATCTGCTTCTCGGACAGGCCACCGATGATACCGATCAGGACAGCCATGAGGAAGAACCAGGTGGAAGCCTCGTCGAAGTACCACTGGCCAATGGGCAGGCCGGTGATCAGGGCAGACCAGCCCTGAACGATGGCGTTACCGTCGGCGTCATAGACAGCGCCAGCATCGAAGAAGTTGGCGACGCCCTCATTGAGGTCGGCCAGCGGGATGAAGCCAACGATCATGACGACGAAGGTGAAGGCAAAGGCGATCAGAACACCCTTCTGACGACCGGTGAGCTTGACCTCCTTGTGAACCTCGGAAGCAGCCTTGCCGTGAGCCTCTTCGGCGTCCTTGAGCTCCTGCATCGAAAGGATGGTGGAACCCTTGTCAGCCTTGACCTTCTTGGCATAGCTCATAACGAAGAGGATGGACATAACAGTGGTAACAATCCACAGGACGGCACCGAGGCCGATGATGATGGACTGGTTGACCTCAATGCCAACGCCAGTCAGAGCGTCAACGGCAGCACCGACGGCAAACGGGTTAACCGTGGAGCCGAGGCAGCCGCAGCCAGCGCCGAGCAGGACGGTAGCAGCGCCGACCATGGGGTCGAAGCCAGCAGCCATCATGGTGGCGGCGAGCAGGGCGTAGAAGGGAACGGTCTCCTCGCACATACCATAGGTGGTACCACCGAGGGAGAAGATGAGCATCAGCACAGGAATGAGCATAATCTCATTGCCCTTAAGCTTCTGCACCAGAACGGCAATGCCGTTGTCCAGGGCGCCGGTCTCGGTCATCATGCCGAGGAAGCCGCCGAGGATCATAACGAAGAGGCAGACGGGCAGAGCGTCAGCGAAGCCCTTGACCGGGGCGGTGCAGAAATCGCTCAAGCGGGCAGCGGTAACCGCGCCACCGGACGTACCGGAGACGATAACGGTAACAACCGCGACGATTGCCAGCAGAGCAAGAAGAATGGTGAACGATGAAGGCATACCGCGCTTTTTCTTAGCGGTCTCAGTCATAGTTCTCATCCCCCCTTCATAAATCAATTACTGATCTCGCCCGATGCGGCTCTTCCGTGCCGTGCATGTCGCTCGATGCGAGATTTTTACCAGACAAAAGCGCTCGGGGTGCGCAGCAATGCACCCCGAGCGAGATGCTAGATGCTCTTACTTGAGCGTAGCGTACATGACAGCCTTGATGGTGTGCATGCGGTTCTCGGCCTCGTCGAAGACCTTGGAAGCGGGGCTCTCGAAGACCTCGTCGGTGACCTCCTGCTCGGTGATGCCGAACTGCTCGCACTTCTCGGCGCCAATCGTGGTGTTGGTGTCGTGGAAGCTGGGCAGGCAGTGCAGGAAGATGGCACCCGGGTTGGCCATAGCCATGACCTCGGAGGTAACGCGATACGGGGTGAGCTGAGCGATGC
>URZJ01000169.1 GCA_900552395.1 uncultured Collinsella sp.
CTGTATAACTCTGTTTTGGTTACCAAGCTGACCAACAGCATTATGCTGGACGGTAAGAAGGGCGTGGCTCAGAAGGTGGTCTACGGCGCCTTCGAGATCATCAAGGACAAGACCGGCAAGGAGCCGATGGAGGTCTACACCCAGGCCCTGGAGAACATCATGCCTTCCCTGGAGGTCAAGGCCCGCCGTGTGGGCGGCGCCACCTACCAGGTGCCCATCGAGGTCCGCCCTGAGCGCCGCCAGACCCTGGGTCTGCGCTGGCTGACCGCTTATGCCCGCAACCGCGGCGAGAAGACCATGAAGGAGCGTCTGGCCGGCGAGATCATGGACGCTGCCAACAACTTGGGCGGCGCTGTGAAGAAGCGCGAGGACACCCACAAGATGGCCGAGTCCAACAAGGCCTTCGCCCACTACCGCTGGTAATCCAAAAGGAGACGAAGTATGTCTAGAAAAGTTTCTTTGGAGAATACCCGTAACATCGGCATCATGGCTCACATCGATGCTGGTAAGACCACCACTACCGAGCGTATTCTGTACTACACCGGCGTGAACTACAAGATCGGCGAGACCCACGAGGGTACCGCCACCATGGACTGGATGGCGCAGGAGCAGGAGCGTGGTATCACCATCACCTCCGCAGCTACCACCTGCCACTGGTCCGGCTCTACTCATCAGTTCCCGGAGCATCGTATCAACATCATCGACACCCCGGGCCACGTTGACTTCACCGCCGAGGTCGAGCGCTGCCTGCGCGTCCTCGATGGCGCTGTCGCCGTCTTCGACGCCGTTGCCGGCGTCCAGCCCCAGTCTGAGACCGTTTGGCGTCAGGCTTCTACCTTCAACGTCCCCCGCATCGCCTTCATCAACAAGTATGACCGCGTGGGCGCTGACTTCTTCAACGCTATCGAGACCATGAAGGATCGTCTCGACGCCAACGCCGTGGCCGCTCAGGTCCCGATGGGCGCCGAGGACAACTTCTGGGGCGTCATCGACCTCGTTACCATGACTGCATGGGACTTCAAGGCCGACGAGAAGGGCATGACCTACCCCGAGCCGATGGACGAGATCCCGGCTGAGTTTGCCGACATCGCTGCCACCAAGCGCGAGGAGCTCCTCGACGCTGCTGCCAGCTTTGACGACGAGCTCATGGAGAAGATCCTCATGGAGGAGGACTTCACCGTCGAGGAGCTCAAGGCTGCTCTGCGCAAGGGCGTTCTGGCCAACGAGCTCAACCTCGTCTTCGTGGGCTCCGCCTACAAGAACAAGGGCGTTCAGGAGCTGCTCGACGCTGTCGTCGACTACCTGCCCAGCCCGCTCGACGTTGAGGCCGTCACCGGTACCGATCCGGACACCGGCGAGGAGATCCAGCGTCATCCTTCCTTCGACGAGCCCTTCTCCGGCCTGGTCTTCAAGATCATGACCGACCCGTTCGTCGGTAAGCTCACCTACGTCCGCGTTTACTCCGGCCGCGCCGAGTCCGGCTCCTACGTTGTCAACGCTTCCAACGGTCAGCGCGAGCGCCTCGGCCGCATCCTCGAGATGAATGCCGCCGAGCGTATCGACCGTGACGACGCTGCCGCCGGCGACATCGTCGCTTGCGTCGGCTTCAAGAACTCCACCACCGGTGACACCCTGTGCGCCGAGGGCAAGGAGATCGTCCTCGAGAAGATTGAGTTCGCTAAGCCCGTTATTGACGTTGCCATCGAGCCCAAGACCAAGGCCGAGCAGGACAAGATGTCCCTGGCTCTGACCAAGCTCGCCGAGGAGGACCCGACCTTCCAGGTGTCCACCAACCACGAGACCGGCCAGACCATCATCGCCGGCATGGGCGAGCTGCACCTCGAGATCATCGTCGACCGTCTGCTCCGCGAGTTCAAGGTTGACGCTAACGTTGGTAAGCCCCAGGTTGCCTACCGCGAGACCGCTGGTCACGACGTCGAGAAGGCTGAGGGCAAGTTCGTCCGTCAGTCCGGTGGTCGCGGTCAGTACGGCCACGCCGTCATCAAGCTCGAGAAGATGGAGGAGGGCTTCGGCTACGAGTTCGTCAACGCTATCGTCGGCGGCGTCGTGCCCAAGGAGTACATCCCGTCCATCGATAAGGGCATCCAGGAGGCCCTGAACACCGGTGTTATCGCCGGCTTCCCGGTCCTCGACGTTAAGGTCACCCTGTTCGACGGTTCTTACCACGAGGTCGACTCCTCCGAGGCCGCCTTCAAGATCGCCGGTTCCATGGCTATCAAGGACGCCCTCAAGAAGTCCGATCCGCAGCTGCTCGAGCCGATCATGGCTGTCGAGGTCGAGACCCCCGAGCAGTACATGGGCGACGTTATGGGCAACCTCTCCGGTCGCCGCGGCAAGATCGAGGGCATGGAGGATCGCAAGAACAGCAAGCTCATCCGTGCCAAGGTGCCGCTGGGCGAGATGTTCGGTTACGCTACCGACCTTCGCTCCCAGACCCAGGGCCGTGCATCCTACACGATGCAGTTCGACTCTTATGAGCCCGCGCCCAAGTCCATCGTGGACGAGGTCATGAGCAAGAACGCCTAAGTTCGAGCTCCCTGTTACGTAATCCGCGAGATCATCTCTCGCACTCTTTGGAGGTTTAAGTTGGCTACCCAGAAGATCCGCATTCGCCTCAAGGGCTATGATCACGAGGTCGTCGATCAGTCCGCGAAGCTCATCGTCGAGACCGCTCAGAAGACCGGTGCTCGCGTTTCCGGTCCTGTCCCCCTGCCCACCGAGCGCAACCTGTACACGGTTATCCGCTCGCCGCACGTGAACAAGGACTCCCGTGAGCAGTTCGAGATGCGCACCCACAAGCGCCTCATCGACATCCTCGACCCCACCTCGGGCACCGTTGATTCGCTCATGCGTCTCGACCTCCCCGCTGGTGTCGACATCGACATCAAGCTCTAAGCGATATCGCTCATAGCTTACAGAGCCCCGCTGCCATTTTGGTAGCGGGGCTCTTTTGTTTTGAATGAAGACCTTGGGGGGGCCGGGTAATGCTGTCGAGCGGGTGGCTGTGGCGCCTTATTTACCCATGGGACGCAGCGATGCCTCCTCAAAATGGAAGGAACGTAAGCCGTCTTCCGTTTCGATACACGCGCGACCAAAGGCATCGACCGTTTGAAAGATGCCACGTGCCAGCTCGTCACCGGCAGGGGAACGGGCGATAACGTGCTCCCCAATCCAATTGAGATGAGCGACATAATCATCGTGAACGGGCGCGATCGGACCAGCGTCTTCTTCCATGGCGTTGAGCAGATCTACCCACGCGTCCACAGCGTTTACGACGGTGTGATAGACCTCCTTGAGTAGGACATCGACGGTGGGAACATTCTCGTTGAGGTCTGACAGACCGATTGCCGGCAGGCCGCTATCGGGAACCTCCGAGGGCACATAGTTCACATTGACGCCAATGCCGCAGACGGCAAAGGGCTTGCCCTCGTTGTCACGAGCCGCCTCGACCAAGATGCCGCCGAGCTTATGTCCTCGTGCGACGAGGTCGTTGGGCCATTTGAGGCCAATCTCGTTTGCAAGACCCTGCTTTTCGAGCGCCTCGAGCACCGCTAGGCCGCTGACGGCGGCAAGGCCAGAGTACTTGGCGGGATCAACACGAGGACGTAGGACAATCGAGAGTAACAGATTGCCGGCGGTTGAATCCCACTTGTGGCCGCGCCGGCCGCGTCCTGCTGTCTGAGTCCGGGCGGCAAGTCCTGTGCCGTGCGGCGCTCCCTGTTTTCCTGCTTCGAGCAGGTCATCGTTGGTCGATCCGGTTACGTCGACTATCGTTAATTTGGCATCCATAACGGCTGCTACCTCCTTAATGAATAAGTGAATAACGCAATGGTGTCGAGAGACGGACACAATGTGAAGCCTTTGTCGCATTTGGACAATTTAATGTTAACACGTCAACAACGACTGAAATGCGCTATCCTCTCTTGGTCGATGTAAACACGTCAACAACTCAAAGGAGGTTAGTGATGGGCTTCACGATTCTTGGAACAGGCTCGGCGCTTCCTGAGCGCAGTGTTTCCAATGACGAGCTGTCCGAGTTCCTCGATACCTCGGATGAGTGGATTTTTACCCGCACAGGTATCAAGAGTCGCCATGTGTGCACCACCGAGTCACTTGACGACCTTGCCGTAGCGGCGAGCGAGCGGGCACTCCGGGTGTCCGGAATCGACGCGAGCCAGCTGGATCTGAT
>URZJ01000170.1 GCA_900552395.1 uncultured Collinsella sp.
ATCAGGTCGCTCTCGTACCCCTCGTCAGTGTTGACCACTGCAATCTTAAGGTTGCCGGTATTGCCGTAGGGATCCCAGCTTCCGGCGATGTTAAACCATGCATAGAGACACGGAACGATGATCAGGCCCATCACGACGACCATGCCGATCACGGAGCGAGACACGTTTTGGACATCGCGCTTAAACAGGTGCAGAATGTTTTTCATTTATGCCTCACCTCCTTTGGAGTGCTTGCCGAGCGGGGTGGTATCCCTGTCGTTTCCGTTTACGTTGTCAACGCCGTCGGCATCTTGAGCTTTACGATGCGCACCGATATGCGGTAGACGGCTCGTAGGCTGTTCGCCGCCCTTGGCACCACGCTCGCTGGCGTTGAGACCAAACATGCGACGAGCGGCAGGGATGGCAGCCGTGTGCTCGCGCATCTCGCGGCGAAGGTCCTCGTCCGAAAGCGCCGAGATACGCATCTGGGTATTGAGGCTCGCGCGGATGTATTCGATATTGATAAGCCAGGCGCAGATGGCAATAACCGAGATGATCCAAATGACAAGCAGGATGATCTTGCCGTTATTGTCGATATCGAGCACCGTCGACAGTACAAAGAGCAGGACCTGGACGCCCACCACGGCGGCAAAACCGCCCTTGATGTAGTACGGGTAGCGATGCTCAAACGCCACGGCATGATCGAGCAGCTCGCGACGGTACGAATCCGAATCGAGCATGACGCGCATGGCCGTGCGCAACGAATAGCGCTGGCGCGGCAGGTCGTTGGACTCGCAGATCATAAGGCCCGTCGTGGAAAGCTGCTTATCAAAGAGCAGGTTGAGGTTGAGCAGCAACGGGCGCAGCTGCAGACCGATAAAGAGCGCGATGATAAGGAACACGCCCAGGATGCACAGGTTGAACAGGTAGTTGAACGAATACATGCCACCGACGGTCTCGCGCAGCAGGTTGATGCCATAGGTAAAGGGCAGCAGCGGATGCAGCCATTGGAAGAAACCTGGCATCATCTCGATGGGATACATGCCCGACGAGCCGGGGATCTGCACAATGACGAGGATGACGCCAATGGCTTTACCGATATGCTTAAAGGTGGTGGACAGCGCATAGATGATGTTGACGTAGGTGAACGAGATAGCGATGCCGCCCAGCACAAAGAGCAGCGGATTGACGCACTGAACGCCAATGACCAGGTCGCCCACCGTAACGATAATGGCCTGGAACGCGCCCAGGATCACCAGCAGCAGCCAGCGGCCGAAGTAGCCCTGACGCGCCGTAAAGCTACCGATGCCCTCGCGGTCGACCTCGAGCTTGTAGATGGCGATGAGCACGTAGCCGCCTACCCACAGCGCCAGATTGGTGTAGAAGGGCGCGATGCCCGAGCCAAAGCTCTTGACCGGATAGATTGACTTGGATGTCAGCTCAACCGGAGATGCCATGAAATCTGCCACGTCATTGACGTCGACGTCCATGAGGTCGGCTAACTCGCCCATAGACTCAGAGGTCTGCAGCGCCGCAATGTCATTGGCGGCGGTCGCGAGCTTGTCCTGAACCTTGGCAAGGGAGGCGTCGGTTTGGGACAGCGTGGTCTTTGCCTGCTTGAGCGTGGCGTCGAGCTGCGCCAGCGTGCCGCGCGCGCTCGCTATCGTGGGGGTCATGCCCGACACAATGCCGGTCAAATCGCCCGAAACGGCGGCAAAGGAGTCAAGCGCGCTCGAAGCCTTCGGCAGCGCGTTTTGACCCAGATCTGCCTGGGCCTGGCCAAGGTTGGTCGCCCCGGTCTGAATTGCGTTATTGATAGCGTCGCTGGCACCCGAGACAGCCGCGGCATCATTTGCCATGGCGCTCGACTGCGCGGACAGACTGTTCTTGATATTCTGCAGCTGGTCGTTCTGCTTCTTGAGCGTATCGATCGTCGAGGCGATCAGTGCGTCGATCTGATCCGATCCCGTCGAGGTATCGCCGGCAAGAATCTGCAGGTGGCCGATAACTGCGGTGTTGTGATCGATCGTTGCCTGGAGAGACTCGAGCGAGTTGTCGATGCGGGTGGTCGTAGATGTGACCGTGCCCGTCAACTTGCCGATGGCAGCATTCGCAGAAGCCGACGTCTTGGTTAGCGCAAGGCTGCCCTCCGAAAGTGCCTTGGAGAGCGAGGTGATGGACTTGCCAGCCGTGGTACGAGCTTCGACCAGCAGATCATTACCCTGAGCGATTGCCTGCGTTAGCGAAGGCGCCTGTCCCTGCAGGCCCGCCAACGCAGCATCGGCCGAAGCAATCGAGCTGCTCGTCTTGTCGATGGCGGTGTTCATGTCGCCGATGGAATCACGTACCTCGCCCAAGGTATCGGATGCCTCGGACACCGAGCTTGCCAGCGAATCCTGCGTCTGGGTTGCCTTGTCCTTTAGATCGACTCCGGCATCTTTGGCAATGCCGGCAACGGTCTCGCCCACCGTAGAGACAAATTCCGAGTTTATCTGCTCCTCGATGGTGTTGGCACCGGTATCGGTAACCTTGGGCGCAATGGCGCTCTTTTTCTCGTTGACGTAATAGGTGAGCTTCGGCTGATGGTAATTGCCGTCGAGCATCGAGACGAGATTGTCAGAGAAGTTCTTGGGAATCACGATGGCAGCATAGTATTCGCCACTTTCGACGCCCTCTTTGGCATCTGCCGCCGAGTCGACGAAGGTCCAGCCAAGCTGGTCGTTCTTCTTGAGCTGGTCGACCACCTTATCGCCTGCGTTGAGCTCGCCCACCAGGTCGTTCTGGGTGCCCTGATCGTTGTTGGCGATGGCGATTTTAATGCCTTGGGTATTTCCGTACGGATCCCAGTTGGCCACGATGTTGTACCAGGCATACAGCGAGGGAATGACGCACACGCCCAGGGTAACCACCAGGGCGACGGGGTTCACGATCAATCGCTTGATGTCGCGTTTAAAGATTGCAAAGGAAACCTTTGCATCGGATAGTTTGCTGCCGAGACTCACGCTTGGACCATCCATCCTGTCGTTGAATCGAATCGTACTATCGACAACCATTGTACGTAGGCGCTTTAGTGCCTCGCGGCACAATGGTGCTGAGTTTTGCGGGTAGCAATATACTACGAAGATTAGTTAACGTACAGATGTACAGTATCTTTAATTCCAGCAGGTCACAAAACCACAACCCGCACAAATTAGCAAGCAGACTAGTCGTTTAAGAACGTCCCCAATGACTACACGCAAAAACGGCGCCCGCTGGCGATGTTGCCGGCGGGCGCCGTTGTCTTGAAGACGAAATGATCCGTTTTCCTTCGTCCCCAGGGGATCATTACAGTGAGTCGATAAAGCGCTGCTGGGCGGCGCGGCCGGCTTCGTTCCACTTAAAGACGCCGGCGTTGTCGAGCACGTGACCAAACACCACGCCAACCTCCTCGTGCAGGATATCGATGGCGTTATCTGCCGCAAGCTCGTCGGCGCGGCGGGCGTAGATATCTTCGGCCCATGCGGCGTGGCTACGACAAAGATCGTCGCCCTCGAGCGCGCCGACAAGGTCGTAGTTGGCATCGGCCTTGGCCGCCAGCAGGTGCTCGCGGACGGCGCCGAGCTCGGAAACCAAGCGCGGCGGCAAAATGGCCAGGCCCATGACCTCGATCAGGCCGATGTTCTCCTTCTTAATATGGTGATACTCAGCATGCGGATGGAACACGCCCAGCGGATGCTCGTCGGTCGTGATGTTGCAGCGAAGCGCCAGGTAGGCCTCGTAGATCTCGCCGCCTGCATTGCCGCGGGAGTCGACGCGACGAATAACGGGCGTCACGGTGTTGTGCGCTACGCCGTCGGCTGTGTGCGCGATGACACCCGCCGACTCATCGGTCCACTCGCGCCAGGCGAGGATAATCTTCTCGGCAGCGTCGAGCAGCTGAGCGCGGTCATGCGAGCGCAGGCGCAGCACCGAGAGCGGCCACTGCAGCACAGTGCCGGTGACCTGGTCAAAACCGGGCACGCTAAACTGCGAGACCTCGGCGGCATGCATCATGGGGAACTCGTGCGCGCCGCCCTGGAAGTGGTCGTGCGACAAGATCGAGCCGCCCACGATAGGCAGGTCGGCGTTGGAGCCGATGAAGTAATGCGGGAACAGGTCCACAAAGTCGAGCAGGCAGGTCAGGCCCTCATTCGGCTTTTTTGCTCCTTCCTATCAGGAAGTGAGGCGTATAGACGGC
>URZJ01000171.1 GCA_900552395.1 uncultured Collinsella sp.
GTCAAGTCCTGGCTCGCACGAAGAGCACATTAAGTGCTCTTCGGCTCGTGCGGAATCTACGAAAATCTCAACCCGGCCCCTCGGACCGGAGCTGCGGTAACTTTGCTGCGAATCCTCGTGTCCGTTGAGCGACATGCCCCACTCATAATGCTTGGGTCGGTGGGCTGATGTGTTGCATCCCTGAGGGCTAAAAGGTTGAAATGAAGGTGGACAGGCGGTGGAGGCCTTCGTCTAGGTCTTTGTCGGAGACGCAGTAGCTTAGGCGGATATGACCTTCGGTGCCGAAGCAGTCGCCCGGGACTAGGGCTACGTTTGCCTCTTCGATGGCTTTGATGCAGAAGTCTTCGCTGGTTAGGCCGAACTTTTTGATGCTCGGGAAAGTGTAGAAGGCTCCTGCGGGCTCTACTACGTCGAGGCCCATGGCGTATAAGGCTGCGAGGACGCGTTCGCGGCGGGCTCGGTAGACTTTGAGCATGGGGGTTGGGTCGACGGTCAGGGCTCGGGCTGCGGCGTCCATTTCGAAGGAGACAGCACTCGATACTAAGTATTGGTGAGCCTTTGCGATCTCGGCGATGACGGGGGCTGCGGCTGCGAGCCAACCCAAGCGCCAGCCGGTCATGGCCCAGGGCTTGGAGAAGCTCTCGATGACTACCGTCTGCTCGCGCAGTTCTGGGTGTCGCTGGGCAAAGCGCTCGTAGCCGTCCGCGTAGACCAAGCGGTTGTATACGTCGTCGCAGACTACGTAGATGCCCGCCTGCTCTGCCACGCGCGCCACGACGTCGAGCGATGCCGCGTTGAGAATGCAGCCCGTGGGATTGTTGGGCGAGCAGATAACGACGGCCTTGGTCGCCGGCGTCACGCAAGCACGAAGCGCATCCTCGTCAATCTGGAATTGCGCGGGCTCCGTATCCAAAAAGACTGCTTTGGCGTGGTTGGCCACGACGATGCTCTCGTACAGGCCAAAGGCAGGCGTGGGGATAATGACCTCGTCGCCGGGGTTGAGCATAGCCATGAATGTTGCCGACAGGGCCTCGGTCGCGCCGTCGGTCAGGATGACCTCGTCAGCCGCAAACGTAAGGCCCGCGTCCCCCATGTAAGCAGACAACGCCTCACGCAGGACAGGGCGACCGTTGTTGGGCGGATAGTGTGTGTCTCCGCGACCCAGTGCGGCGATCACCTCGGCGCTAATCACATCGGGCGTGGGAAAGTCGGGCTCGCCAAGCGCAAGCGCGATGCACCCTGGGTGCTGGGCGGCGAGCGCGTTAATCCGACGGATGCCGGAGGGCTTGAGCGTGGCAAGCGAGGTGTTCATGGGCAGACGCATGGCGCTCCTTTCGTAAGGGTTGCACAAGGATAGCGCGGCGAGGCGCCGCCAGACGGTGTAACCTAAACGGAAACCAACCGGAAAGGAGGCGGCATGGAGACGACCGCACGCGGCGATGTACCAAAAACGTTGCAGACCATTGCGTATATCAGCATTCCCGATAGCGCCGATCTTGAGTTTTTGCTCTGGGACCTGCAGGATGCCATCGCCGCCTATGCTCAGCTTTCTGGCACCGCGCTCCCCCACCCGGTTGATTTGGAGGCGGATGATGCCGGCTGCGTTGCCGATGGCATCGTGCTCGCTGTTGATGATGCATTTGATGATGAGGCGATGATCGCTGTCGAGCAGACACTCGATCGCTTTGGCGGTACGGGAACGCGTGTCTATGCCGTGATTCGAGCCACACAAGAGGGCGCTGAGCAGGCGCGTGGGGCCGCCGTTCGTCTGCACAAGGCATGCGAGCGCCAGGGCCAATTGTGGTGTGGCGGCGTTGCCATCTGCGCCGGCAGCGGCATTGCGGCGCTTCGTCGCTCCCCGCGCATGGGACTCTTGCGGCGACCGTTTTCGGAGGCCATGGACAAGCTCGTGGGCGCCGTTCGCATGGGGTGTTCCGTCGAACACGCGCAGAAGCTCGGTGGCGCCGCAACGGGCGGCGTCGACACCGAAGGCACGGTGCGCGCCAAGCCCGCACTGCCCACACCAATCTGGCACGCCGTTATGAGACGTCTTGCCAAGCACTCAAACTGCTAAATCGAAGAAGCCCGCCAATCAGCGGCGGCGCTCCACCGCTCAACAAGACGCTCCAGGCGCCAGGCGGCATTGGCGGGACTTGTCGAGGGCAGGACGATGGCAGGCAACCCGGTGCGTTCTTGTAGATAGCGCTTGTAGAGCCGGCCAGATGTACCACCGTTGCATATCACCTGCTCAATGGGAGCTGCGTCGGTAATGCGCTCGATATCTGCCGGTACAACGTTACGAATGCTCGCGTCACTCGAGCCCTTAATGTCGCAGCTCTCGATCACGTCCCACAGGGCCACGCCGCCGTTGAGCAGCATGGATCGCTTGGCGGCAATCGAGGCGTCGAGCGTCGCTGGCTCGTTACCTGCCAAAGCGTCGCCCTCGTTGGGCGGCACAGGCGAACCGAGGCACGCGGCCAGCACGCGCCAAAAGCGGTTCTGAGGATTGCCATAATAAAAGGCATTGGCGCGCGAAAGCACCGAGGGAAACGAGCCCAAGACCAAAACGCGCGAGCGCTCGTCAAACACGGGCTCAAACCCATGCTCAATATGTTGATAGCCCTCGTCAGACGCTGCCATGGCCTAGGCCCTCAACAGATAGCGCACCTCGTAGGGCGCAAGCTCAAGGGAGCCCGTCAGCTCGACCGTGGGCACGCCGTCGGCAAGCAAATCGACAAAGGAGCCGTTGAGCTCGCCGGCTCCAAAGGTATAGGGCTCGTTCACGGCATTGACCGCCACGAACACCGTCGCGTCGTCGCAGGCGCGCTCGAACAGCAGCTGCTTGTTCTGAATCACCACGTTGCGATAGGCGCCATAGTTGAGAGCGCGTGCCGCCGCATCGTTTGCCGAGCGCAGGTTCGCGAGCTGTGTAATAAATGCCGTCAGCTCGTTGGGTGCGGGCTCGTCGAGCGCAGGTCGCAGCGCCCAGTCGCCATCGGGGCCGCCCTTTTCGCCGGCAATCCCCCACTCGCTGCCATAGTAGACACACGGAATGCCCGGCATGCCAAAGAGCATGCCGTAGGCGGGGCGCAGGCAGGACTTGTCCGTCAGGATGCTCGCCAGGCGCGGCACGTCGTGGTTGTCGACAAACGACAGCAAATGCTTGCCGCAATAAATGCACCACGGATCGCCGCCAAACTGGCGATGCAGCGAATGGGCAATCTCGAACATGTTGACCGAGTTAAAGCTGGAGTACAGGCCCTTGTAGCACTCGTAGTTGGTGCAGGAATCGAGCATCTCGTCGTTGACGATCTGGTTGTAGTCGCCGTGGAGCGTCTCGCCGATCAGCACAAAGTCGGGCTTGAGCTCACGGGCAAAGCTATGCAGACGACGCATGAAATCGCGGTCGAGCATATAGGCAACATCCAAGCGCAGGCCATCGACACCAAAGTCATCGGCCCAACGGCGCACGGACTCGAGCAGGTAATCGACCACGGCGGGATTTTGCAAGTTGAGCTTCACAAGCTCAAAATGGCCCTCCCAGCCCTCGTACCAAAAGCCGTCGCCATAGCAGGAATCACCGTCAAAGCTAATGTGGAACCAGTCCTTGTACGGCGAGTCCCACTTGCGCTCCTGAACATCGCGGAAGGCCCAAAAACCGCGACCGACATGGTTGAAGACGGCATCAAGCACCACACGGATGCCATGGGCATGCAGTGTCTCGCACACGGCGGCAAAGTCGGCATCCCCACCCAGGCGACGGTCGATATGGCGCAGGCTGCGCGTGTCGTAACCGTGACTGTCGGATTCGAGCGGCGGGTTAATGAGCACAGCACCGATGCCGAGCTCTTGCAGGTAGTCGGCCCATTGGGCAATCTTCATTATGGGCGCATCGGGGTTGGGCGCAGCGTTGGCAGCCTGGGCGAGTTCATCCTCGGCAACAGGGGCGGCGTTTTCGCGCGGAGCTCCGCAAAAGCCCAGCGGATAGATCTGATAGAACGTCGTCTCGTATGCCCACATAGCAACCTCCCGGTAAGCTCAACACAACGACATCCATTGTATGCCCGGCTTGTATCCTCTCCCCCAAAATAAGTTGCGGTGAAATAGTTCCTGCTTGGGCCTTCAGAGGCCTTAAACAGGAACTATTCCACCGCAACTCATGAGGG
>URZJ01000172.1 GCA_900552395.1 uncultured Collinsella sp.
GTAGCCGCCCACGCGCATCTGGGCAAACACGAAGCTCGCGTCGGTAAAAGCCGTCTTTTTGTCGGTGGTCACCGTAAGCTTGATGTCCAGGCCAAGGTCCTCGTGCAAAATCCAGTCCACGAGCACGCCGATCTTGCGCTGACGCTCCTCGTTGATGTCGTACAGACGAATCTCGTCAACGTCGAGCTCGTCCTTGCGCAGGGCGATGGACTTGACGATGCCGGGGGTAAAGGTGGATCCGCCACCACACAGAGTAATGATCATTGTTTACTGCTCCTTCTCAATTGCGTTTTCGACCTTGTCGCGCATCTCGGCGACCTTCATGCCAAAGATGATCTGGATATTGTTGCCGTTACGGTTGATGCCGCTGTTGGGCACATGGTTGATGAGGTTCTCATCGATGAGGTCCGGGTTCTTAACGTTCACGCGGAGACGCGTAAAGCAGTTCTCGAGCTCCTCGATGTTGTCCTTGCCGCCAAGACCTGCGACCAGGTCGGCAATGCCTGCATCGACGCCCTCTGCGGGAGCTGCGGCAACAGCGCCCTGCTTCACCGCGACAGACGCGGCGGCCTCGCCCTCGGCAACGGACTCGGCGAGCTCGGACTCCTCCTCGCGGCCAGGCGTGTGGAGGTTGAGCTTCTTAATCAGGAAGGTGAAGAGGAAGAAGTACAGAGCGGCGTTGACGACTCCGAGCACGAGCATCATCGGCCAGTTGGTCTTATCGACACCAAGGACCAGGTTGGAAACCACGATGTTGATGATGCCGCCTGCAGTCGAAGCGGGCACGGAGAGGACCTTGAGCAGGACCAGGAAGATACCGGAAAGAACCGAGTGAACAACAAAGAGCACGGGAGCGGCAAAGACAAAGAGGAAGTCCATGGGCTCGGTGACACAGGAGAGCACGGCGGTGATGATCAGCGGGATGATAACGGCCTTGGTCTTATCCTTGTTCCCCTTGTAAGCGGTGAAGATAAAGGCGAGACCGATACCGATGTAGGGCCACAGGTTGTTGAAGGTGTAGCTGTTGAAGTAGGTGCTATCGGAGAAGGGCTGGCCCGTCATTGCCATCTCGGCGACACGGATAGGATAGGCACCGGCGATAACCTGATCGCCCAGCGTAAGGGTGCCGCCCACATCGGAAAACTGGAACGGGGTGTAGATGAGGTGGTGCAGACCGGTGGGAACGAGCAGCTTGTTGAGCATGCCGTAGATAAACAGACCGATGTTGCCCGACTCCTTAATGATGCCGGCAACGGAGGAGATGGCACCCTGAACCGGAGGCCAAACGATGCAGAAGCCAGCGCCCATGATCCAGGAAATGATGATCATGATCAGGAACGGGAAGCGAACGCCCGAGAACATCGAAAGGGCAATGGGGAACTGCTTGTTCGAGTACTTGTTGAACACGGCACCGGTGATGCAACCAAGGATGATGCCGCCAAACACGCCGGTATCGAGCACCTGAATGCCCATAACGGTGGCCTGGCCGGTTCCGGTAAGACCGAGCATGCCGCTCGCTTCGGCAAGAGAGCCGGTGGCGTTGAGCACGATGTTGTTAGCCTGCAGGAACAGGAAGAACGACATCAGGGCAATCAGCGAAGCATGGCCCTTGTTCTTCTTTGCCATGGCGCCGGCGATGCCCACGCAGAACAGAATCGAGAGGTTGTTGATGATAAACATCAGCGACTGATAGACAACGGCGCCCACAAGCTGGAACGGACCGGAGCCCAGCACAGGGATCACGGCGCAGATGGTCTTGTTGGTCAGAATAATGCCCACGATGAGCAGAATGCCGGCAACCGAGAGATACATCATCGGCTGAACGATTGACTTCGCGAACACCTCCAACGGCGCTTTGAAATTGAACTTCTTTTTTGCGGTCATAGCGGTACTCCCCTTCCTTTTCCGCAAATTAAGACAGATGTGCCCTGGACAAGACCGTGAGCCTTGCCTTATATCAATCGATGTGTGGGCACGTTATGCCTAGAGACCAGGTTCTCCAAGCAGGTTAACAATGTGATATGCGAGATAACTCTTCTCGGCATCGGTAACGACAACGTTATAGGTAGACGCTAAGTGGTCGGCAATTGACTCCGCACACGAGAACGCCCTCGGATACGCCGTTTCATCGATACGGAACAGCGCGTCGCCATTGACCTGCCCCGCCGCGGGATCGAGCGCCCGCTGCGCAAAAAACTGCAGATGGCGAACGAAACGCTCGTACGGCAACGAGGTGACGTCAAGGGTCGTGGCATAGTGCTCGGAAACAATCGCGAGCACGTCGCGAACAAGCTGGACCGAGATGATGAGACGGTCGGAGCGTTGCGGCATGGTGGCGTTGACGATATGCAGCGTAATAAAACCCTGCTCTTCTTCGCTCATCTGGATGCCCATATACTCCTTGACAATCTGCAGCGCACGGCCCGCAAGCGCATACTCCTTGCGATAGAACTGCTGGATCTCGAGCAGCAACGGATTCTCGCAGGGGACGCCCTTGCGCTCGCGCTCCAAAGCAAGGCTGATATGGTCTGCGAGAGCAATGAGAATCTTGTCGTTGATATCAACATTGAGCTCTCGACGAAGCATCTGAACGATGTCCTCGGAAATCACGAGGTTGACGGTGGGGATGGACTCTAAAAGATGTGCCAAGCGGTCAATCGTACGCGAATCCTGAGAAGTTCCCTCCTGCAACGCGTAGGTCTTTTCGACCGATGCCTCGTCGATGGCATCGCCGGCATGACGGCCAAAGCAGAGGCCTCGACCGATGACGATGAGCTCAGAGCCATCGTCCGAAGTGACCATTGCGACGTTGTTGTTGAAAACTCGCTTGATAACCACGGTACCCACCACAAGAATTTACTCGGAAAGCCAGACGACAGGCTCTTTAACAGCAACAGGGCCGGAAGCGTGCTCACGAAGAGTCGAGTTCTCCGAACGCTCGCACACGATAACGAAGACCGTGGGATCGAAGCCGGCGGCGCGGACCGCGTCGAAATCGACCTCGACGAGGGGCTGGCCCGCGTCGACATGGTCACCCTGGGCAACAAGCGCATGGAAGCCCTTGCCCTCAAGTTTAACAGTGTCGATTCCGATATGCAGCATCACCTGAGCAGAGCTGTCGTCGGACATGATGCCCAGCGCGTGCTCAGTCGGAAACAGCGCCGCGACGGTGCCGGAAACAGGAGCGCACACCGTTCCCTCTTGGGGAACCACGGCAACGCCATCGCCCACGGCGCGGCTGCTAAAAGCGGGGTCATTGGTTTTTTCCAGATGAACAAGCTCGCCGGAAACGGGAGCGAGGATTTCGAACTCGGAAGATGCAGTCTTCTGCTCATCCGAACCGCCCATCAGGCGAGAAAAGAAACCCATGGTGGCATGTCCCTTCATAAATATAGCCCAACCAAAATCAAGCGAATGCGTCCATAGAGACACATCCGTTCAAAGACTTTGGTTAGGCCCACGTCCGAGGGACTCGGTAACCTTCCGCATTTCTTTTTACGGGAGTTATTGTAGACAAGCCCAAAGCCAGAACAATCATTATGAACGGTGAGCGGTATTTTTTCTTCGATAAACGGTATTTAGGCGGCACTTAGGGACGTTCCTTTCCCGCCGGCACCCAGGGACACTCCTTGCTCTGACCCCTTTGCACCAAAAAGGGCCCCGAGCGTAGTTGCTCGGGACCCTTGGTTCACCTCGCTCTAGCGCGCGACGCGTATGTTACTTGCGCTTGCCGCCGCCGTCGCCGGGACGACGGGAGCTGCCGCCGCGCTTGCCGCCACGGCTGTTACCATAGCTGCCACGGTTATCGCGACCGCCGGCGCGGCCTCCACGGGAACCGGCTTGGTTGCCGCCGCGACCACCACGGTAGCCGCCGCGACGCTCTTCGCGGGTATCGTCGTAGTTGCGCCAGTCATCGCGACGATCGCGGCTGGCACGCGGATCGCGACGATCACGCGACTCATTCGAACGACCGGCGCCGCTGCGACCACCGTTGCCACGAGCGCCCTCGCGACGCTCGCCACCGCGGCCACCCTCGCGGCCTCCGCGCTCGTCAAAGCGCTTGCCGCCGCGGGACTCGCCGCCGCGGGTACCACGCTCGTCACGCGAGCCACGGCCTTCGCCGCCACGGCGCTCATCGCGCCCGCCGCGCTCGCCATCGC
>URZJ01000173.1 GCA_900552395.1 uncultured Collinsella sp.
TCGCGCATTTCGTCTAAAGCCCGGTCATCCAAGCCGGCACGCCCGCGCAAGATGAGCCAGCCATGGCCCGGCCACCAACTCGTGGCCTCGAAGCGCTGATTTTGCAGCAGCTCCTGCCACACATCTTTGGTGCGCGCCGTTACAAACCACAGCTTGCCGTCCTGGATCTGCGCAAACGAAAACGGACGCACATGCGGCTGTCCGTCAACGCTCGTCGCCAAATACCATGCCGGCACTGACGTCAGATACTCCAAAACCGTATTCAATCCGTCCATGTGTCCTCCTGGCACTAGCTAATTCAGAACGGGTAGTTAATTTGAGACGCGCTAGAGCTCCAGGCGCTCCTCGCTGCCGTCGATATCGCAGAAGCGCGCGGCAATGTTGCGGACCGAAAAGAAAGCGAGGCGGCCGTCGTTGGCACTCTCGTGTTCCTCGCCGATGCCCACCATGTGCTTAAAACCCGCTTGACGCACCTTGTCGCTCGCAACCACGTCGTCCTCGAGCGCGGCCTCGCCGGTCAGTACAATCCAACACTCCCCCGGTTTCCAACCCGAAACCTCAAACTTGGGGTTCGCGCTGAGCTCGGCCCACACATCCTTGTCGCGCGATGTGCAAAACCACAGCTTACCGTCATCGACCATGGCAAATGAAAACGGCCTCACGCGGGGCTGGTGCCCGTCGCTCGCATCGGTCGTGGCAAGATACCACGCCGGAATGCGCCTGAGATACGAGCAGGCGCGCTCGAGCTGAGCGGTGCGATCGATGTCGGTCATAGAGACCCCTTTCTTGTGCTCGAATCGAGCTTAGACAAATTGAAGATTGATAACGACAACGCATACCACCAGCAACGCCGTCACCACCGCCGCCAACGCATCGCCGCGGCCAAATGCAAGCGTATGCAGGCGCGTGCGGCCCTGCTCGCCGTGATAGCAGCGTGCATCCATGGCAGCAGACAGCGTCTCGGCATGGCGGAACACGCCCGTGAACAGCGGAATCGCCACACTGCCGAGCATACGCACGCCGCCGAGCGGGCCTCCCGTCACGCGCGCACCGCGGCTCGCCTGCGCATCGGCCGTCTGTTTCATCTCAGTGGCAAACTGCGGCATAAAGCGCAGCGCGATACCCATAATCATGCCGAGCTCGTGCGCAGGAAGTCCCACACGCGCAAACGGCGCGAGCAGGCGCTCGAAGCCCGCGGTGAGGTCGAGCGTCGGTGTGGTGAGCGTAATAGCGCTCATACCGGCCATCATCAAGGTCAGGCGGCACGTCATAAAGGCGGCGGAATGCAGCGAACCCTCGCTTATCTGCAGAAAGCCGAGCTGCCACAGGATGCGCCCGCTCTGATCGGTAAACAAGTTGAGCACCGCGACCACCGCGACGATCGCCAGCAGCGGCGCCATCGACGACAGAGCGCGACGAGCCGGCACCCGAGACACGGCATAGATCAGCACAACGAAAAATGCGACCGGGGCCAGTCCGCGGAAGCCACTGACCGTGAGCGTCGTGATCAGAAACACAAAGCCCAAGAGCAACTTGGTTCGCGGGTCCAGGCGGTGGATCGCACTATCGCCGGGATAGTAGCTGCCAAACGAAAACGCCTCCATTAGCAGCCCTCCTCTCGCGCAACCGTCTTGGATTTAGCAATGTCCGCGACGTTAGAAGGACCGCCCGAGCGACCGATTAGCAGGTCCACCAACTCGTCGGCCAACGACTCAACCGTATAGAGCCCGTCGCAACGCAGCGGCACGCCCGCTTCCGCGAGCGCCAGCGCCATGCGCTGGGCAGCGGGAACACCCAAGCCGATTGATTTAAGCTCATCCGCATGCGCAAAAACCTGAGCGGGCGTGCCCTCGGCAAACACCGCGCCTTCGTTCATCACAACGATACGGTCGCAGCAATTGGCCAGGTCATCCATGCTGTGCGAAACCATGACAACGGTCAGGCCATCACGGTGAAGTCGATCGATAAGCTCAAGGAAATCCCTGCGCGCAGCCGGATCGAGCCCCGCCATGGGTTCATCGAGCACCAGGACTTCGGGCTCCATGGCGAGCACGCCGGCGAATGCCACACGCCGTTGCTGACCGCCCGAAAGCTCAAAGGGGCTCTTGTCGCCGACCGTGGAAAGGTCGAGGCCCACGCGCGCAAGCGATGACTCGACACGACGGTCGACTTCATCTTGCGGCAAGCCAAGGTTGTGCGGACCAAACGCCACGTCCTGCGCCACGGTTTCGGCAAACAGCTGACGCTCGGGATATTGAAACACCACGCCGACCTTGGCCTTAACCGCGGCGGCGTCTTTCTTGTTTGACAGATCGAGCCCCAGCGCGCGAACGGATCCCTCCTGGGGGCGAATCAAACCGTTGAGATGCTGGACCAGCGTCGACTTACCCGAACCGGTATGACCTGCCAAGCCCAGGAACTCGCCACGACGCACCGTCAGCGATACATCGCGCAACGCCCACGGGCTGCTAGGGTCGTTTCCCCAAAGGGCTTGTTTGTTCGATTTGCCCGCAGTGGCCGAGCGCTTATGCCAGCGGCGGCGCTCGCGCGGACTGAGCGAATAACTGTACGAAACATGGGATAGCTCGATGATGGGCTCCGGCGCGTTGTCCTCGTTGTCTACCGAAACAGTGCCGTCAGCGATTTCCAACTGGGATACGGAAGACTGCCCCGCGATGCCTGCTCCACTTCGCTCGGCATAAGTCTGCGCAATCTCGGCGACCATATCCACCTCGCGCACCTGCGCATGAACGGGCACGCCCTTCGCACGAAGCTCCATGCCCAAGCAGCACGACGCCGGCATATCCAAGTTGAGCTGCGCAAGTTCGTCCGCCCGCGTCAAGATTTCCTCGGGCGTACCCAGCATGGCAACACGCCCCGCCTGAAACACCGCGACTCGATCGGCCTCAGCGGCCTCTTCCATAAAGTGCGTAATCATCACGATGGTCATGCCGCGATCGTGCAACGCGTGGCAAGCCTTCATGAGGCCCTTGCGCCCGCGCGGATCGAGCATCGAGGACGCCTCGTCCAAGATGAGCACGCGCGGTTCCATGGCGAGCACGCCGGCAAGCGCCACGCGCTGCTTTTGGCCGCCCGAAAGCGCATGGGTCTCATGGCGCTCAAAGCCCACCAGGCCCACGGCCTTCAGCGCCTCGCGAACACGCTGCGCGATCTGGGCCGATTCGACCCCTAAGTTCTCGGGACCAAACGCAACATCGTCCTCGACAAGCGTCGCCACAAGCTGGTCGTCGGGATTCTGGAACACCATGCCCGCAGTCGAACGGATGTCGTAGACCAGCTCGAGATCGGACGCGTCCATGCCGTTGACGCGCACCGTTCCCGCATCGGGCTGCAGCAGCGCGTTCAAATGCTTGGCAAACGTCGACTTGCCCGACCCGTTTCCGCCGAGAATGCAGAAAAACTCGCCATCCTCGATGTTCAGATCGATGCCATCGAGCGCCGGTGTGGCACCGTCATAACTAAAGGAAACGCCCCGACACTCAATCATGCGCGGCCTTTGACCTGGTCCTTCTTGGGTGTGATGAGGTTGGAGACCGCCTTGTACACCGCCAATGTCAACACCGAGTTGAGCACAGTCTTGATGAGGTTGAACGGCAGCACGGCAGGAATCATGAGCGGGGCGATCACATCGACCGAGCCATACCAGAACCAAACGCCGATGGTCAGATTCGCAACCATAGAAAGCGCCGTAGCGGCAATAACGCCCAGCGCCAGGCCGATCACGGCACCCTTATAGGTGTGCATCTTTTGATAGACGATCGCCGCGGGCAGAATAAAGCCCAACGTAGCGACCAAGTTCATAAGCGCACCGACCCAATCGCCCGTGGTAAGCGCATGGATAACGATCGCCATAGCGGCAACAGCGGTGCCGGCACCAGGGCCATACGCAAATCCACACACCATCGCCGGCACCAGCGACGGGTCATACGTCAAAAACGGCGCCGAGGGAAGGATAGGCAGCTGCACATACATAAACAGGGCGCCCAAGGCGCACATCAACGCCATGGTAACGAGCTGTTTGGTGCTCCACCTATTCGTGTTCTCAAAATGGATATGCTGCGACTGTTCAGACATAAGATCACCTGCCTCTTTCATCCTTGTGGTATAAATCAGTGCGTATTGTGTGCGGTATCGTTC
>URZJ01000174.1 GCA_900552395.1 uncultured Collinsella sp.
GGGGTGGATGCACTGGCGGAGGATGCCGCCCAGGTGCTGCTCGCGCTCCACGATGGCCACGCGCGCGTCGGCCTTGTGCGCGGCAAGCGCGGCTGCCATACCGGCGGGGCCGCCTCCGATGACGACCACGTCGAAGGCCTGCGTCGACACTGACGCTGCAGTTCCGGTCTCCGCGCGTTCGTCGCGCATATCAAACGTCGCCATCCTAGCGCACCCCCTTTAGCGGTCCCTCGGCCAGCCAAGATCCGGCATCCTCCAACAGCACCTCGCTGGGGTCGCAGCCCAGCTCGCGCGCTAGGATCGCCACTACGCGGCTCTGGCAAAAGCCACTCTGGCAGCGGCCCATGCCCGCACGGCAGCGCCGCTTGACGCCCTCGACCGAAACCGCACCCGGGCGGCGTCGAATCGCGGCCACGATCTCGGCCTCGGGCACCGTCTCGCAGCGGCAGACGATCTGCCCCCATGCGGGGTCGGACTCAATGAGCTCCTCCTTGCGTGCAAGCGGCGCACGGTCGAAGTCGTCCGGCGCGTGTCGAATCGGATCCCAATCGGCCCGTTCGCGCAAAGCAACGCCCGCCTCGCGCATCACGTGCTCCATGCGCTCAGCAATGGCCGGCGCGCTCGCCACGCCTGGCGACTGAATGCCCGCCGCCTGGAACAGGCCTGGCACCACGGCGGACTGCCCAATAAAGAAGTCGTTTGTTCCCTTGATGACCGGACGCCCGCCGGCAAATGCGCGTACCACGCGACGCGTGTCCAGATCGGGCACCAGCTTGCGTGCTCCCGTCAGCAGCGCGTTCACATCGCTTGCGTAGGTCTGCGTGTCGCCCGGCTCGCGCACGGCAGCCGTCGCGGTGATCACGGTGTTGCCGTGGACCGTGCCCGTGACGATTACGCCCTTGGACACTGGCGTGGGCACGGGGTAGAGCGGCATGAGCGCGCGCGGCTCCTTGTCCAGCACCACGATGTTGCCCTGGCGCCAGACCATCTGGAACTCCTCGGCGCCCGCCATATGCGAGATGTCCGCTGCACCGTTGCCCGCGGCGTTGATCAGATAGCGGCAGCGCACATCGCCGACAGGCGTCACCAGCGTAAAGCGCGCAGCCCCGTCGGTAGCCTCGCCGCCGGCAACCTCAATTGCTTCCACCGGAGCCGACCGAATAAACGTCACGCCGTTGGCCACGGCGTTCTCCAGCGCAGCGATGGCGACCTCAAACGGATCCACAAAGCCAGTGGAGGGACACCACAGCGCGCACGTCGCCTCGGCACTCGCGCGTGGTTCCAGCTCGCGGATGCGCTCGGGGCCGATAATCGACAGTTCGGGCACGCCGTTGGCCACGCCATTCTGGCGCAGCTTCTCCAGGTGTGCGCGGTCTTCGTCGTTAAACCCCAGCACCATCGACCCGGTGCGGCGGAACAAAAATCCAAGCTCCTGGGCCCACGTGCCATATAGCTCGCAGCCGCGGGCGTTGACCTGCGCCTTTACGGTGCCCGGCGCCGGATCGTAGCCGGCGTGTACCAGGCCGCCGTTGGCCTTCGATGCGCCTAGGGCGACATCGTTGGCCGCCTCGACCACGCAAATGGTCAGGTCATAGCGCGCGAGTTGCCGCGCAATGGCACACCCGGTGATGCCCGCGCCCACAACCGCGATATCAAACGTTTCTGTCACAGTGCCTCCCAGACAAGTTGACAGGCTGTCAATAGGACTATCCTACGGTCTGCAGACCCCCAGTGCAGCGGCAATGCGGCGAACAGCCCCGCAACACCCGCCAACGGCAGGCGAGGGGAGACTCAGTAACGTCGATAACCTCGTCTGCCGACAGCTACGGCAACCGTTTGTCTCGACCTGTAACAGTTAGACGAGGATTTTGGTTCTAGATGCTACAGATCAAGACAAACCTTCAGGCGGATTTTGAATGTCTCGATCTGTAACAGTAAGAGGGGTTTTTGGGCCCAAGATGTTACAGATCGAGATTGAAGTCGGGGAGGGACCCCTGTGTCTCGATCTGTAACATCTAGACCCGGATTCCGCCTCCACCTGTTACAGATTGAGATGTTTGTGTCCGTGGCAGCCGCCGTCCCGCTCGAACGACCCCCGTGTTAAACTAAACCTAACTGTAAATAATCCGAAAGGTACACCTCAATGTCCAAGTACATCTCTGAGCTCATGTCGCCGCAGCTTATGGGCGTCGTCTATGCCTTTGTTGGCTTTATCATCGCCCTGTACGTGCTGTCGGTCGTCTATGTGTTCATCGACGCTCGCCGCCGCGGCGCCAGCGCCTACGTGGCATGGGGCATCATCGCCCTCATCCCGTTTGTGGGCCTCATCGCCTACCTGGTCCTGCGCCCGCACTCCTACGCGTCTGACCGCGAGGAGCAGGAGCTGGACATGGCCCTGCGCGAGCGCCAGCTTGCCCAGTACGGCACCTGCCCGCAGTGCGGCGCGCCCATCGAGAAGGACTTCGTTGTCTGCCCGGTGTGCGATACCCAGGTTCGCAACGTCTGCCCTAGCTGCCATCGCCCGCTCGATGCGCACTGGAAGGTCTGCCCCTACTGCCGAACTCGCATCCAGTAACGCATCCATCGCCGGGCCTGCCGCAAGCCACGGGCACGCTGTAAGCCACGCGCGCCCCGCAGTCCCACCCCACACGATGAAGCATGCGTAGAAAATCGCCCGCCGTGCCATTAAGGTGCGGCGGGCGCTTGTATACCAAGGCAACCTGCCTATAATGATGCAAGTTAAAACGCCGAGCGCATCGCACGCACTTGCATCAGGCATCCGAGAGGAGAAAACATACCCATGAAGGCACTCTACAATGACGGTTCGGTGGCCGAGCTCCCGCAGGACGAGGTCACGCACGTCATCCGCCACTCCGCCGCGCACATCATGGCGCAGGCCATCAAGCGCCTGTACCCCCAGGCCGACTTTGCCTACGGTCCCGCGACCGACAACGGCTTCTACTACGACGTCGACCTGCCCGAGGGCGTCAAGATCAGCGAGGACGACTTCCCCGCGATCGAGGCCGAGATGAAGAAGATCGTCAAGGAGAACCTCAAGTTCTCCGTGTACGAGAAGCCCCGCGCCGAGGCCATCGCCCTTATGGAGGAGCGCGGCGAGAAGTACAAGGTCGAGCACATCGGCGACCTGGACGACGACGCCCGCATTACCTTCTACCAGCAGGGCGACTACATCGACATGTGCGTCGGCCCCCACATCTGCTACACCAAGGCCCTGAAGGCCTTTAAGCTTACCGGCGTCTCGGGCGCTTACTGGAAGGGCGACAAGGACAACAAGATGCTCACCCGCATCAACGGCGTCGCCTTTGCCACCAAGGAAGAGCTCGACGAGCACATGCACATGCTGGAGGAGGCCAAGAAGCGCGACCACCGCAAAATCGGCCGCGAGATGGACCTCTTTATGATGCGCGACGAGGCCCCCGGCTTCCCGTTCTTCCTGCCCAACGGCATGATCCTTAAGAACACGCTGCTGGACTACTGGCGCGAGATTCACTACAAGGCCGGCTACGTGGAGATCTCCACGCCGCTCATCATGAACAAGCAGCTGTGGAAGACCTCGGGCCACTGGGACCACTACAAGGACAACATGTACTCCACCGTTATCGACGACGAAGAGTATTGCATTAAGCCTATGAACTGCCCGGGCGGCGTGCTGGTGTACGCCTCCAAGCCGCACTCCTATCGCGAGCTGCCCATTCGCGCCGGCGAGATTGGCCTGGTGCACCGCCATGAGCTGCGCGGCGCCCTGCACGGCCTGTTCCGCGTGCGCTGCTTTAACCAGGACGATGCCCACCTGTTTGTGCGCCCCGACCAGCTGACCGACGAGATCGTGGGCGTGGTCAACCTCATCGACTCCGTATACCAGAAGTTTGGCTTTAAGTACCACGTTGAGCTTTCCACCCGCCCCGAGGACTCCATGGGTTCGGACGAGGACTGGGCGCGCGCCGAGGAAGGCCTGCGCACCGCTCTGGAGAAGCTGGGCATGGACTACGAGGTCAACGAGGGCGACGGCGCCTTCTACGGCCCCAAGATCGACTTCCACCTGGAGGATTCGCTCGGTCGTACCTGGCAGTGCGGTACCGTGCAGCTCGACTTCCAGATGCCGCTCAACTTTGACCTGGAGTACGTG
>URZJ01000175.1 GCA_900552395.1 uncultured Collinsella sp.
TCATCGACGAGTTTGTCGAGGTTGCTGCCGCGCTGGGAAACGCCGCCGTCTTTGGCAGCGCCACCAACACGCTACTCGCGCCGATCCTCATTGGCTGCGAGGTCTTCGGTTTCGGTAATCTGCCGATGTTCTTCATCGTCTGCGTTGTGGCTTATCTGTTCAACATGGACAAATCAATCTACGCCCTGCAGGAGCACAGCCGCACCCGATAAACAGGGCGTTTGCCACCAAAAAACGCGCACGACAGGCCGGGCCCGCCGCGCGCGTCATCCTATACGCGATTAGTTATTGTTGTTGGTCATCGAAGCCACTGCTGCCGCAAGATTGGAAATGGGCATTGTCTGCAGCCAGATGCGCCCCGGACCGGTGAGCACAGTGTTAAACACGCCTTCACCGCCAAACATGATGTTTTTGACGCCCTTGACCATCTGCGCGTCGATGCTCACCGTCTCCTCAAAGCCGGCCACGTTGCCGGTATCTACAATCATTTGCTGGCCAGCAGCAAGCTCGTACTCAACTAGGTCGCCGTCGATCTCGGCAAAGGCAATACCCGAGCCCGTGAGCTTTTGCATGATAAAACCCTCGCCGCCAAAGACGCCGGTCTTTGCCTTCTTGTTAAAGTGGATGCTCAGCTCAACACCACTTTCCGCGGCAAGGAACGAACGCTTCTGCAAAATCCAGCTCTTACCAGGGCCAATCTCGATCGGTATAATGCGGCCGGGGAAGCAAGAGCCAAACGCAATCATGCCATCGCCGTGCGCGGTCCAAATGTTTTGGAACAACGCCTCACCCGAAAAAGCCTTAGAGAACATCTTGCCTATGCCACCGCCCGAGGTGGACATCTCCATGTTGGGGGTCATCCAGACCATGGCACCGCTTTCGGTGATCATGGATTCGCCGTCGCTAAGGTTGCACGTAACAACCGGGAAAGCCCCTCCGCCGATCTCGTACTGCATGACCGTCTCCTTTCCTTCGGGAGCCGAACAACGATGTCCATATTTTAGCAGTTAGAAGTGCGTTTATTTGGGTCGGTGGCGTTCATGGCGCCGATCACCGCCAGCCTCCGCTGCCGTCTGCACAGATAAAACCTGCCAAAATAAACCTGTCCCTTTTTGGCAGGTCTTAGAGGCGGACGGTGAAGGTGATCTGGTTACCGTGGCCGCAGACAGAAGCGCTCCCGCCATGGGCTTCGGCGATGGCACGCACCACGGATAGGCCCACGCCCGAGCCGCCCGTCTTGGAGCTGCGCGACACGTCCGCACGATAGAAGCGGTCGAACAATCGATCTAGGTCGCCTTCGGGCAGCTCGTCCACGGCGTTCGATACGACAAGCTCGGTGGCGCCCTTACCCTGAACGCGCGAAACGGCACGCAGGCTCAGCTCAATCACGCTGCCCTCGCTCGCATAGCGCGTGGCGTTGTCCAGAAGCAGCTCAACCACCTGCGCCACCGCCGCAGCATCGGCATGGGCCCGCACGCCGCACGCAATCGACGTCGACAGACGCTTGCCGCGCGAGACCGCCACCGATTCAAACGGCGCGGCCGCCTTGTCAACTGCCACCGAGAGATCGATCGATGTCATGGCAAAACCCGCCGAGCCCTCGTCCATGCGCGCCAAAAATACCAGACGCTCCGTGAGCGCCGTCAGCCGCGCGACCTGCTCGTGAATGCTCTGCGTCCACTCGCTCTCGCCGCTTTCAATCTCCTGCACCTCATTCGCGGCATCGATCACAGCGAGCGGCGTCTTGATCTCGTGGCTTGCATCGGTAATGAACCGCTTTTGTTTGCTGTAGCTCTCGACCATCGGTCGAATCACGGCGCCCGAGGCGACCGTTACAATTGCCAGCACCGCCAGCCAGCCAATGCAGCTGATTGCCACACTCGCGCTCAAAAACGAATGGAAACTTGCAAGCTCGCGCGAACAGTCCACGAACACATAGGTGGTCTTTTCGCCTTGAGCTGTGGTCGTATAGCGGTAGTTACCAGAAAACCCAGAGGTCAGGCCCTTGGAATCCAGCCCCATGGCAATACGGGCGGCACGCTTGGCGCCCACCGCGGCAATGCGGGCGGTATTGACATCGACCACCTGATCTTCGACAAGCGTCACCGTAAAGTAGCGCGTGTCGAAGGGAGACTCCGCCGTCATGCCTTCAAAATGCCCCCCGCGAGCGCCCGCGCGATCGCCATCCGCAACCATGCCGGTGTTCGCGTCCCCGGCATTGCCGGGATCGGTTTTGGGCTCGTCTTCCCAATCGATGCTGCCCTTGTCCGCCAGGATATAGCCCAGGCGCGCATCGGCCATTTTGCAGACATGCGAATAATTGACAATGTTGATGCCGACGATGATGAGCGTGAGCACCACGGTCACGGCACCCATGGCAACGAGGATAAACTTGCGACGCAGACGGCGGCCCAATGCGTCAACAGAATTAGCCCGCCCCGTACTACTCGAGGCGGCGTGAAACCGCTCCGTCATGCGCTTGCAGCACGCGCGTACGCTCACGCCCGCTCGTCCCCTTCGACAACCTCAAGCGAATATCCCTGATTGCGCGACGCGCGGATGGCAACGTCGCCACCCAGCGCCGTCAGCTTTTTTCGCAGGTACGAGATGTAGACCCACACCACGTTGGCGCCTTCGGGCGCGTCCTCACCCCAAACCTCGAGCATCAGACGTTCGGTGGGCATGCGCGTGCCGGCGTTGCGCATAAAGAGCTCCATAAGCTGAAACTCACGATTGGCCAGGTGCTCCTCGCCCAAAGGGCCAACGAGTGTACACGATGCCGTGTCGAGACGCACGTTGCCCACGCTGAACGTCGCGGCGTCAATTGCCGTCGCGGCACGCGTCACGGCACGAATACGCGCAAGCAGCTCCTTGGCGGCAAACGGCTTGGTCAGGTAATCGTTGGCACCAGCATCCAGACCCTCGACCTTATCGGACACCTCGCTTTTGGCCGTAAGCATAATGATGGGCAGTCGCTTACCGGCGGCGCGTGTACGCTTGAGCACCTCGATGCCGTCCATCCTGGGCATCATGATGTCCAAAATTGCGGCGTCATAGTCGTTGGCAAGCAGATATTCGAGCGCCGTTAGACCGTCGAGGGCGGTGTCGACCTCGTAGTCGCTATGTTGAAGAATCGCGGTGAGGGCGCGGGAGAGGCCAGGTTCGTCCTCGGCAAGCATCAGCTTCATAGTTGTTCCTTTGGCGCACGGCTATACAGGTTTCGATACTGCCGATGATAGCGCACCGCCAGCTGCCTTAGCGCAGCCCTAGCTGCTCAACCTGCACGTTTTTAAATACGCAGGATGTGGCTTAGCCAAACTTAAGGCGCACGTGTCGAGCGCTTTGACGCATGCCGGGCACGAAGGGACAGTGACTCATCCTTTCACGGCGCCCTAGTTATGCAAAGTGCTCGAGCGTTACTCCTCGTACGCGCCCTCAAGCCGAAGCAGCCACTCCTTGCGATCCAGTCCACCGGCGTATCCGTTGAGCGATCCGTCGGCCGCGACCACGCGATGGCACGGCACGATAATCGAAATAGGGTTGCGAGCGACCGCAGCCCCCACCGCGCGAGGAGATACAACGGGCGCTTCATTTCCCGGTACACGATGTCGAGCGGCAACACGCTGGGCGATCTCGCCATACGTAGCGACCTCGCCACGCGGGATCGAAAGCAGCTCAAACCAAACCTCACGCTGAAACGCCGTGCCGATCATATGCAACGGCGGCGTAAACCGAGGCTCCTGCCCCGCAAAATAAGCATTCAGCCAAGCCCAAGAACGCTCAAGCACCGAAGAAGCCGCGCCATTTGCCGGACTCACCGGCAACATGCCACCGGTACCGGAAACCGCGTCGGCGCCTTCAACATGTTCGGAGTCTTCCCGGAGAAGCGTGGAACCAAAGTGCTCCTGCCCCTCAAACCAAAGCCCCGTCAGACCGCGGCCATCAGCGGCAAGCAAGATTTCGCCCAAAGGCGAGGCAAATGTCGTCGTGACCACCAGCGGCTCCTTTCAAAACTCCGCAACATAATACCGCGAATTGTGCAGACAACCCCAATCGACCCCAAAGTCACCCAAGGCAGCAGGCGCGACAGCGCCCCAGCTGCCGCACGAC
>URZJ01000176.1 GCA_900552395.1 uncultured Collinsella sp.
CACGTAGTGGCAGCGGAGGTAATGGTTACGCCGCGCTCCTGCTCCTGAACCATCCAGTCCATGGTGGCAGCGCCCTCATGGACCTCACCGATCTTGTGGGTCTTACCGGTGTAGTAAAGAATACGCTCGGTCGTGGTGGTCTTACCGGCATCGATGTGAGCCATGATGCCGATGTTACGGGTATCGGAAAGCTTGTACTTAGGCTTAGCCATGTTAGTTCCTTACCTTAACTTACCAACGATAGTGAGAGAACGCGCGGTTGGCCTCGGCCATCTTGAAGACGTCCTCACGCTTCTTGACGGAAGCGCCCAGGCCGTTGGAGGCGTCGAGAATCTCGTTGGCGAGACGCTCGGCCATGGTCTTCTCCTTGCGAGCGCGGGAGAAGTTGACGATCCAGCGGATACCCAGAGCGGTGGAACGACGGGAGTTGACCTCCATCGGGACCTGATAGGTAGCGCCACCGACACGCTTGGGCTTAACCTCGAGCGTGGGCTTGACGTTGTCCATAGCCTTCTTGAAGGTAGCGAGAGCGTCGCCACCCTCGGACTTCTCGGCAACGATCTCGAAAGCGGTGTAAACGATGCGCTCAGCGGTGGCCTTCTTGCCATCAAGAAGGACCTTGTTGATGAGCTGAGTCACCAGGCGGTTGTTGTAAACGGCGTCAGGCTGAACCTCACGACGATTAGCTGCTGCACGACGCGGCATGTGAAATCTCCTTAAGTGTCTACCGTGCGGCGCTTAAGCGGCACACGGCGAAAGTATCAAAACGTTATCTGGCTTATTTGGCCTTGGGGCGCTTAGCACCGTACTTGGAACGGGCCTGCATACGGTTCTGGACCGGAGCAGCGTCGTAGGCGCCACGGATGACGTGATAACGGACACCAGGGAGGTCACGGACACGACCGCCGCGGACGAGCACGATGGAGTGCTCCTGCAGGTTGTGGCCCTCACCCGGGATGTAAGCGGTAACTTCGATGCCGTTGACAAGGCGAACACGGGCAACCTTACGAAGAGCCGAGTTCGGCTTCTTGGGGCTCGTGGTGAAGACGCGGGTGCACACGCCGCGCTTCTGGGAGTTGTGCTGCAGAGCAGCGTTCTTGGACTTCTTGGGCACGGAACGACGGCCCTGGCGAACCAGCTGGTTAATAGTAGGCAAAGCGTACTCCTTCTCGAATGATTCCAGCTTTCTGTAAAGTGCAACGGCTTGAATCGAGGGGTCAGCATCCCCCTACGAAACACGCAGTTCGATAGGATACGTGGCGTTAGCTGTGCCGTCAACAGACCACGCCGCCGGGCGTATCCTAAAATCAGCACATTTCCGCAAAGCCTACACAAAAGGAATCCCCGCCTGTGCGCGGGGGCGGATTCCCGGTCCGGGCGGCCCAGGTTTTAAGTTTGCTGCTCTACAGTCCTGGCTCGCACGGAGGCCACATTAAGTGGCCTCCGGCTCGTGCGGAACTCGCGACAAACTTAACCCCTGTGCCGCCCGGCCCGGGAATCCGACGTGCTCGTTGGGGCAACGTTCCCTTCCAAATAGGGACAGGTTTATTATGGTCGGTTTTATCTGGGGAAACGTCGCACTCCAGCGTTGATCTGCTCTCATCTGTCGCATGGAAATCGGCGGCGTCTTCGGAAGTATATCGCTCGGTCTAACCGTCCATTTAATGCAAAATGGGCCGCCTCCCCTAATAGGAAGCGGCCCCAAATCTTACGAATAGACGATGGTAAAGGGTTCCGACGTTTCGGCGCCCCCTGTTGAAGTGCAGCGTGTGCCCTCAAGCGTTACTGAGACCACTTGGTCGACATCAATCAACTTCGTTGGCACCCAGATGTTCTCTCCGCTATTGCGCGTATAAGAAAAATATAAGTTGAACGCCCCTGCGTCGTCATCTTCGATAATCTGCTCCGATCCATCCTTGTAGGTAACCGTCAACTTCTTCGTGACTGCGTCAATGCCCAGATCATCGATGTGCGTCTGGATGGAAAACGGGCTGATCTCGAGAGGCGTGTCATCGGAGCGGAGTTCCTTAGTATCGACGTACGCTCCAACGCTAAACTCGGGTGTCGATGCCTCGAACGGCTTCGCATCCTCTCCTTCGCCCTCGGTCCACGAGATATTCCAGGTGACCGCATGTTGAAAACCTCGCTCGCGATCCATAGAAGCAAAGTACATCGTGCCATTAATGACAGTATCGCTTGATGTGTCCTTATCAATGGTGCAGCGTGTATCAGCCCATTCCTCGCCGAAGTTCATGCTGGGTGTACCGATGCCTTGTTCTTCTTCACCATAGAGAACAAGTTCGCCTGTCTCTGCTGCCGGCTTGTAGTAGTTAACACCATTTGGATTGGACAGCGTAAACGTCACAGCACCGCAGCCGTTTTGGTCGATAGCCATATCATGAATGTCGAGTGTATAGCCGTTGCCCTCGACGGACAGATTGACCTTCTGTACTGAACCCTCCAAGCTTTGGGGCGCGATACCATCACCAAACTCTCTGGTGTATGTATATTTAGTCCCCGACGAGCCGCCATTTGTCCAGGTAACGGACTCTCCGTTGCCATGGTTTCCCCAGGCAGAGGCAAAATAACTGGAATTGACAACAGCGTAGGCGACCCCTCCGGTCGCCAGCACTCCGGCAAGACATCCGATTACGGCAACATACAGAGGCTTCGCGTGACCCTTTCGGCGAAGCGGCTCGCCAGCAGCGGCATAAAGAACACGGTCAGCAAGATCGCTATCGGCTTGGACGGACTCGAAGGCCTGCTTGATCTGGTTGGATTTCACGGTCGCCCTCCTCTAGGATGAACTTGAGCTTCGATCTGCCGCGAGCTAAACGCGTTCGAACGGTCGCGGCTGGCACATGCAGTAACTCGGCAATTTCTGAAGTCGAGAAGCCCAGATAGTAATAGAGCACGATGGGGATACGGAATCGTTCCGGAAGCCGCATGACATCTGACAGGACGGCCTTGGTCTCATCCTGCGCTGTCGAAAGCGAATCGGCCAGATTCTCAATATCCTCCACGCGCCTCCACGGCTTTCGAAAGAGAGATTTACATTCATTGATCGTGACCCGGATAAGCCATCGACGAAGATGCTCCCAGTTTTCAAATTGCGCGTCGCTTTTGAGCAACTTAAGAAAGACGTCTTGAGCGACATCGTCGGCGTCAGCGCGATCACGCAGATACGTCAATGCGATCCGAAACACGACATCCCGGTGGTCTTCGACCGCCTGTCTAAAAGCTTGTTCTTCCATAATCACCTCCCGGTGACGTTAATGATTCTTGATGAGGCCCTCACCATAGATACGCTCTTGTCGGGCGAAATGTTTCAAATTCAAGCATGAAAAACCGACCAAAATAAACCTGTCCCTTTTTGGCAAAAGGAATCCCCTTCTGTGCGCGGGGGCAGATTCCCGGAACGGGCCGCCCGCTGTTTAAGTTTGCTGCTCTACAGTCCTGCGCAAGACGGAAAGCACATTAAGTGCTTTCCTTTGCGTGCGGAACTCGCGACAAACTTAAACAGCGGGCGGCCCGTTCCGGGAATCCGACGTACTCGTCGGGGCAACGTTCCTCATCAAAAAAGACCCGCTCCCCTGTTGGGAAGCGGGTCTTTGGAAGGGCGGTTAACGTACTAGGAAATTATTCCTCGTCGTTGTCCTTGGCCTCTTCGGCGTCGTCAGTGTCCACGAGCTGGTTGAGCAGCTCGTCGAGGGAAGCCATGTCCTCGTTGATCGCGCCGTTGGCGGGAGCCTTCTTGTCGTCGATCGGGGCGCCCAGGAGCTCCTCGTCGGCGTCGGCGTGATGCGTCGGAGCGGAGGTACCCAGCAGGATATCGTCCGGACCGTCGGGGCTAAAGACCATCTGCAGCAGCTGCGAGAGGTCTTCCTCGTCGGCAACGTCGTCGTTGTTCTCGAGGATGTAGAGCAGGTCGTGGGCCTCCAGACCGTCACGGAGCTCCTCGATCGCCTTGGCACCGATACCATCGATGCGCAGCAGATCCTCCTCGGACTTGCCAACCAGGTCGCCGACCGTCTCGATGCCGACCTCGCTGAACTTGTTGGTCCAGCGCTGCGAC
>URZJ01000177.1 GCA_900552395.1 uncultured Collinsella sp.
GCACCTGGTACGCGCCGTGGCCAACCGCGTCATCGACATCCGCGACGGCCAAGTCACGGTCTACGACGGCGACTACGACTACTACCTCTACAAGCGCGAGGACCTTGCAGCCCGCGCCGCCGCTGAGGCGTCCACGGAGAGCGCGCCTGCCACGGCCAAGCCCGCCAACGCCGCCCAAGCCAACAGTCCCGCCCCGGCTCCCAAGCCTGCCGAGGGCAAAAAGACCAAGGAGCAAAAACGCGCCGAGGCCCAAGCCCGCGCTGCGCTCAACAAAAAGCTCAAGGGCGTGCGTAACCAGCTCAAAAAGATCGAGACAGAGCTGGACAAAAAGCGCGCCCGCTATGACGAGCTTATGGAATTGATGGCAAGCGAAGAGCTTTATGCCGATCAAGACAAGTTCAACGCCGCGCTGGGGGAATATAACGGCCTTAAGCAAGAGCTGCCCAAGCTCGAGGACGAATGGCTGGAGCTTTCCACCCAGATCGAAGAGGAGACCGCGCGTGAACTCTCGTAAGGCCGCTGCCGTGGCGATGAGCATCATCGCCATCGCGTGCCGCATCTGCGGCATCTTTATGAGCGCGATGACCGTGCTGCTGTGCTTTAGCGGCCTCACCGCCAAGCTGCAGATCGTGGGCTTTGTCGTTGAGCTTTCGCGAGCGCTGCCGAGCGCCATCGCCGGCTACGGCGTCATCACGTCGCCTTTTGGCGGCGTGTTCCGCCTGGATTACGCCATCGTCGCCGTGATCCTGTTTGCGATCGACTATCTGCTCACGCGCGCCTCGCGCCGCGTCCGCTAGTGGGGCGCCATGTCCAGCAGCTACCTCATGAACCTACTCGCCAGCGCCGTCGCCGTCATCGTGGGCATCGTGATCCACGAGAGCGCGCACGCCGCCGCGGCCTGGGCACTCGGCGATAAGACGGCCCGTTCGCGCGGACGCGTCTCACTCAACCCGCTCAACCATATCGACCCGTTTGGCACCATCATCCTGCCGCTGCTCATGCTTGCCGCCGGCGGCCCGGTGTTCGCCTTCGCCAAACCCGTACCCGTCTACCTCAACAACCTCAAACACCCCAAGCGCGACGAGGTCCTGGTGAGCGCAGCCGGCCCCGCGTCGAACATCGCACTCGCGTGCCTCGCGGCCGCCCTCATGCACGCAGCGTACGGCAACCTCTACACCAGCATGTCCTTTGCCGTGGCGTCACAGATCATGAACTTCGGCGCCACGTTCATCGTGGTCAACCTGTCACTCGCGTTCTTCAATCTCATCCCGATCCCGCCGCTCGACGGCTCGTCGATCATCGTGCCGTTCCTCAAAGGCAAGGCGCTCGCCAGCTACTACCGCCTGCAGCAATACGCCATGCCCATCCTCATCTTGGTGTTGTACCTGCTGCCCATGTGGACCGGCATCGACGTGATCGGCCGGTATTTCGACGTTACCGTGTATCCGCTGGCAGAGCAGCTGCTCACCTTCGCAATCGCCGGTATCTAGGGTAAACTTACAAATCGACCGTGCAAATCGGTCGCAACATGCACCCAAACCGCGCCGCGAAGGCGCCGTCAAAGGAGGTCGAAGATGTCGTATCGCGTGTCGACGCAGGTCTACAGCGGACCGTTCGACCTGCTGCTGCAGCTGGTTACCCGCCAAAAAGTCGATATCGGCGCTATCTCGATCAGCGAGGTGGCCGAGCAGTACCTTGCCGAGGCCGAGCGCATCGAGGCGCTGGACCTGGACGTGGCGAGCGATTTTTTGCTGGTCGCAGCAACCCTTTTGGACATCAAGGCCGCCTCGTTGGTGCCGCAAGAGGCCCCGCGCAAAGCCGATGACGATGACGAGATCGACGATGACCTCGAAGAACTTAGCGCGCTCGACGGGGACGCCCTACGCGAGGTCCTGATCCAGCGCCTGATCGCCTACAAGCAGTTTAAAGGCGCGGCTGCGGCCCTCGGTGCCCGCATGCAGGCCGAAAGCCGCATGCACCCGCGTGTGGCCGGCCCCGACCCCGAGTTCCTGGGGCTCATGCCCGACTACCTGGCCGGCATCACCCTGCGCGGTCTGGCCGTCATCTGTGCCGACCTTGACGGCAAGCGACAGACCTTCTTGCTGGAAGCCGAGCACGTGGCGCCGCATCGTGTGCCGCTCGACCTGACCGTGGCCTCGGTCGATCGCTTTACCATGGCACACCAAACCTGCACCTTCCGTGAGCTGCTGGACGGCGACGCCACCACCGAGCAGCTCGTCGTCACCTTCCTGGCCATGCTCGAGCTCGCCAAGCGCGGCTCGCTCACGCTGAGCCAGGACGAGATCTTCGGAACCATCTGCATCAACCGAGTCGAGGGCGCCGAGGCATACGTGCCCGGCAAGGACCCCGAGCTCACCGAATAGGAGCCGCAACCATGTCAACCCTTTCAACGCTGGAGGCAAACAGCCTCAAAGGCGCCCTCGAGGCGCTGCTGCTGGTGTCGAGCGACCCGGTGAGCGCGCCCGCGCTGGCAGGTGCGCTGGATATCGCCCCCGGCGAATGCGCGTCGCTGCTCGCCGAGCTCAAGGTTGAGTACGAGGAGGCCAACCGCGGCTTTCAGCTGCGCGAGGTCGCCGGCGGCTGGCGCCTGTTTACGCACCCCGCCTACCACGACGTAGTCGAGGCCTATGTGTTGAGCTGGGACACGCAAAAGCTGTCGCAAGCGGCGCTCGAAACCCTGGCCGTCATCGCATACCACCAGCCTGTGACACGCGAGGTGGTCAAGGGCATCCGCGGCGTCAATTCCGACGGCGTCATCGCGTCGCTCGTCGACAAGGGCCTGGTGCGCGAGCTCGGCCGCGACCCCCAGCGCGGTCAAGCCATTATCTACGGCACGACCAACGCCTTCTTGGAAAAGTTCGGTCTGCGCTCCACCCGCGACCTGCCCGACCTGGAGCAGTTTGCCCCCGACGAACAGTCGCGTCAGTTTATCCGCGAGCGCCTGAGCGGCCGCAGTATTCAGTCCACGCTCGAAGAGCAGGCTGAGGACCTGGACGAAGAGCGCGAACTGCTCGATACCGATGTTGAAGATGTTGAGGCAGTCGAGAACTTGGAGACCCTGGTCGTCGACGAGACCTCGGAGGATTTGCATGACGAGGACTAACGAAGTAGGGGAGACGCGCGCCATGGGCAACGCAATACCCGCAACCGACACCCAGCCTGTCTATCCGCACACCATGCGCCTGCAGCGCTTTTTGGCGCGTGCGGGCGTGGCGAGCCGCCGCGGCTCGGAGGACCTGATGACCGCCGGCCGCGTGAACGTCAACGGCCAGGTCGCGACCGAACTAGGTACCAAGGTCGACGTCGACCGCGACCATATCGAGGTCGACGGCATGCCCGTCAAGCTCAACCAGGGCGCCGTGTACCTGATGCTCTACAAGCCGACCGGCTACCTCACCACCATGAGCGATCCGCAGGAGCGCCCTTGCGTGGCCGACCTGGTCCCCCGCGACCGCTTTCCGGGACTTTTCCCGGTGGGCCGCCTGGACCGCGACACCACGGGCCTTTTGCTCTTTACCACCGACGGCGACCTGTCGCAGGACCTGCTGCACCCCAGCAAGCACGTCTACAAGACCTACCAGGCACTCGTTGACGGCCAGCTGTCCGACCGCGATCTAGACCCACTCCGCCGTGGCATCGAGCTCGACGACGGCCTGTGCCAGCCGGCGATCTGCCGCGTCATCAACGCGCGCGAGGCCGAGGCCGTAGCTCCCCAAGGCATCAAGCCCGGCACCACCGCCGTGGAGGTCATCATCCGCGAGGGGCGCAAGAACCAGGTCAAGCGCATGCTGAGCAAGATTCACCATCCGGTGATCCGCCTGCACCGCTGCAACTTTGCCGGCCTTGTGCTCGAGGGCGTGGCCAAGGGCTCGTGGCGCGAGCTCACCGACCGCGAAGTGCAGATCCTCAAGGCCGGTGGCATCCCGCCCAAGCAGGCGATCGACAAGCGAAACGGCGGCAAGCCCCAAGACACGCCCGCCAG
>URZJ01000178.1 GCA_900552395.1 uncultured Collinsella sp.
TACCGAAACGCCCATTCGTGCAAGATGGATACCCCAGTCAATGCCATTACCAGTCGGATAGAACACGCCGATGTTTTGATAGACGTCCGCACAGCAAAAACCAGCCGCACACGCTTTAATACCCATGGTCTTCTCCAATGTTCAAAAGGGGACCCACCACATGGCGAGCCCCCTTTTCGCGTTTCGCTTATTGTTTTGCATCGGCTGTCCAAGGCCTCATAGCCAGACCGCCGTACGCTTTCTTAAGCTATTCGACGATTGGTGCTCCGTGGCCCCAAGAACCTTCCATGCCGCACACGGTCGAGGCAAACCCGGCAGCAAAGTCGAGCGCGCGCTCGATGGCCTCGGCGCCGCCCTCACCACGCTTGGCGGAATCGAGATAGCACATCAAAAACGAGGTGAGGAACGAGTCGCCCGCCCCCATGGTGTCCTTCATGTCCGTTACCGGTTTAGCCAGCTGGCGGTAATAACGCTCGCCGTCGTAAGCGATGCAGCCCTCGGCGCCCGCCGTAGCCGACACAAAACGCGGACCCAGACCCTTCACCCATGCCAGACGCTCGCGAATCTCGTCCTCACTCGCGGCATCCGCCGCACTAAAGAAAGCAAAATCGACATAGGGCGCAATCTGCTCGTAGTACTCGTCGGTGGAGTCGTCCGAAAAGTCAAAAGAGACCGTGACGCCCGCAGCCTTCAACTTGGGCAGCTCGCGCTCGGTGAAGCAATAGTTGCCCGAATGAACCACATCGAACTGCTTCATGTACGAAAGGTCAAAGCGATCGAGAACATAGCGCGCATCGCCACGGATACCGCCCTCGTTGGAGCCGAGGAAGACACGGTCACCGTCAACGACGGTCACGCGAGCTCTGTTCTCGCCAATCATCTGCTCGCACTTGTCAAGCTCGATACCCTCATCCTCGAGGCTTGCAATGACATGCTCGGCAGCGGCGTCATTGCCAAAAATGCCCATGTATGCAGAGCGTGCGGCACCGCATTTCTTGGCATAAACGGCGAAGTTCACCGCATTGCCGCCGGGATACATGGTGTGGATATGCTCGTAGCGATCGACGACGTTGTCGCCAAATCCGAGCGCGTTAACGTTAAATGCCATGGCCTTTGCCCCTTCTAGTACTCGACAACACCCATATAGCGACGGAAATCGGGATCGTGATCAAACACCTTGCCGCGTGCAGCACGCAGCTCGCAGTTCATGGCGTAGAACAGCACCGGGTCCAGATAGGCACGGACGCTCGCCGGCACGGCTTCCATACCGTACTCCTTGGCATCGAGCACCATCAGCGTATCGGTATGCGTCTTAAGGAACGCAAGGGCGCGCTCGTCCATGGCACGGCACTCGCTGGAGCCCATCTGCAGGAAGTAAAAAACGCCATCCTGAGTAGCCTCGAAGGGGCCGTGGAAGTACTCGGCAGAGTGGATGTAGCTGCAGTGCTGCCACTGCATCTCCATAAGAGAGCAGATAGCGAAACCGTAGGTCTGGCTAAAGTTGGGACCGCTGCCCAGAATGTAGAAGAACTCGTGCTCCTGGCAAAGCTTGGCAAAACGATCGCCTAGCTCGGCATTTACCTTCTCACGTGCCGGGGGAAGAATCTTATCCATCTCGGCGATACCGGCATACATATCGGCAAGATCGGCGTAGCCCTCCTGCTGATCGAGCAGCTCGGCCGCAAGCGACAGCGAAATGCCAGCGGGGACCTCGGCCTGCGGCACGCCCTCGCCCCACGGGTAGACCCACGTGGTCCACATGCCGGAGTCAATCTTGGATCCAGCGTTGTCGGTCTGGGCGATCACCGTAGCGCCGGCAGCAAGGGCAATCTCACAGCCCTCGACGACCTCGGGGGTGTTGCCACTGTGGCTGCAAGCAATGACCAGGGATTTCTCACCCAAGCGGCGCGGGCGCATGATATCAAACTCGCGAGCCGTATAGATATACGAAGTGAAGGTGGTTGCCTCGCGCTGCAGAAGCTCATGAGCCGGGATCAAATCGATCATGGAGCCACCGCAAGCAATCCAGTAGACGCTGTCGAACTTGCCCTTCTCGGCAATTGCCTCTTTGATCAGATCGTGTGCGTTCATATCCAGTTCCTTTCTTGTTTGGTCCGCAATCAATGACGTTGGCTGCGTGGCCGATAGTTGGTTTAGTCAATCAGATATTTCTCGAATGCGGCCATGTTCTTGGCATCTGCCGCCGCCGGGTCATCGTAGTAACGCCCGTCCGTGATTTCCTGGCCCAGCATGCCATCGAAACCATGGGCATTAAGCGTGGCGACGAAGGCGTCCATATCGTGCTTGCCATCGCCCCACACCAGATGGCCATACGGGTCACCGTCGATAAAGTGCATCTCGTGAATTGCCCCATCACCAAAGGCGGCAAACCAGTCCTCGAGCGTCTCGCCCGCAACGCCCATCGCGGTTGTATCAACCATGGGCTGTAAGTACGGGCTCGCGACCTCGTCAATCATGCGCTTCGCATCGGAAACCGTCGTTACAAGGTTGCTCTCCTCGGGACGCAGGCTTTCCATCGTAAGCACCAGACCGTGCTCACCGGCATACTCCGCCAGAATGGACAAGTGCTCGCGGCTGCGCTTCCAGGCTTCCTCGCGGTCCTCGTCCCAGTCGCCCCAGCCCGAGTTGACGGACATACGGTCGCACCCAAGTACCTCGGCAAGCTCAATGCCGTGCTTAAAGTACGCCAGGCTGCGCTGTTCATGCAGCGGTTTGCGTGCGCAGTACTGCCAAGGATAGACAACATTCTCGGGGCACAGAGTACGATACCTAAGCCCACGGTCTGCAGCCTTTTTCGCCAGGACCTCAGCCTCAAAGTAGCCCGTGTGGTCGAGCGTCACATGCGGCTCCGCACACCACAGCTCAATGGACTCAAAGCCCAAACGCTGCTGCACATCAAGGAAGTAATCGAGCGACCACATGATGTAGTGGATATTCATGCCCGCAATCTGTTCGCGGCGCAGCGTCGGTTTGGATTCAGACATCTTATGCCTCCTTATTTCGATCGAACACGATTTGTCCGTCCGACATCGTCATATCAACCGAAAGATCGCGTGCGTCGCGATAATCGAGGTCGAACACATCCCGATCGAGCACGCAGATATCGGCAAGCTTGCCGACCTCAAGCGTACCCAGTTCGTCTTCGCGCATCAGATCGTACGCGCCCCCGGCAGTCCAAGCACGCAAGAGCTCGACAAGCGTCAGCGCGTTGGCCTCATTCACGGGCAGCCCATCGTCGAAGTATCCACCACGCGCTGTAGATTGACTCGCCCAGGCTCGGAATCAGCAGTGGCAAATCCGTACCACAGCACACCGTGCATCCGGAATCTTCCATGCCGCGGCGATTCCAGCTGTGCAAAAGTCGCGTCTCGCCAATTTGTCGACGCATCATCGACAGGCAATCCTCGCGCCGGTCCAGCGTCAAAATCTGCGGATAGACCTCGCAAATTCCACCTAACTTGCCAAACTCGACAAGATCGGTCGGATCAGAGTTCTCGAGATCGGTAATCGCATGGCGGCGAAGCAACCGTCCATGCTCGTCTCGAGGCAGCGAGGCATAGAGCGCCACGGTGCGACGAACGGCGCCATCGCCCTGGCAATGCAAGGAATATCGGAAGCCGTCAGCATCAATTGCGCGCAGCTCGTTCTCAATCAGATCCCACTCGGGCTCCTCGACAACCGTCTTGCCGGCAGCTCCCGCATCGGCCGTGTCCTCATAGGGGTCAATCATCTCGGCAAGCCCCGCCCATACGCCGCGATCGGTCATACGGTTGAAGCCAGAAAAACGAACGAACGGTCCCCGAAAGCGCTCTCGTGCCTCGCGAGCATACGACAGATTTGCACCGGCACCCACCGGCTGCGACATCATAGAGACGCGAACCGTCAGCTCACCAGATTCTTCACGGCGAGCCATTTCGTCGGCAAAACCGTAGTAGTCATCAAACGCCATCTCCTTGATGGCGGTAACGCC
>URZJ01000179.1 GCA_900552395.1 uncultured Collinsella sp.
GCCAAGTAGCCCTTCTCCTTGAGCATGGCCTCGATCTCGTCGAGGGTTTGCTCGTCCTCCGCCGCGATGCGATGGAAGTGATAGCCGCTCGTCACCGTTAGTAGCGGAAAGCTCTTGCCGCTCTCGATATCGTGCAGGTAGCGCTCAACATCGCGACGATTGCGGATGTCCAGGTCGGCCGTGATCTTACCGTACACGCGGTGATTGACGATCACGTTGAGCACGGCGCCTCCGGCGTCGACGATACTCGTAAGCTCATCGCCTGTCTGCTCCACGCCGTGGCGAACCTTGACCAAGCGCGTGGGCACGGCGGGGCTACTCGCGGCTTCCTGCAGCACGTAACCGCGGTTGGTTGCCACGACATCGTGCCCATCGGCACGCAACAGGGCAATATCCTGAACCACGACCTGACGGCTCACGCCAACCTCGCGGGCAAGTGCGCTGCCCGAAACGGGCTCCTTGGCTCCTTCGAGCACGCCCATGATGGCACGGCGACGCTCGCGGGCGTTCATTATTTACCGTCCAGCAGACGCAGGTGCTTAAGCGAGAGGTCGAGGATCGGCGCAGAGTGCGTCAGGGCGCCCGAGCTAATAAAGTCAACGCCCAGGTCGGCCAGGGCGCGAATGTTGTCGGCGTCCACATTGCCCGAACACTCGGTCTTGGCGCGACCGGCGATAAGCTCGATGGCGGCGGCCATGTCGTCATGGGTCATGTTGTCGAACATGATAATGTCGGCACCGGCCTCCACGGCTTCGCGTACCATGCCCAGGTTCTCGCACTCAATCTCGACCGTCGTGGTAAACGACGCATGGGCGCGCGCCATCTCGATCGCGCGCGTCACGCCACCGGCTGCATCGATGTGGTTGTCCTTGAGCATGACGGCCGTCGACAGGTTATAGCGGTGGTTGCTGCCACCGCCGATCTCGACTGCTGCCTTCTCGAAGACGCGCATGCCCGGCGTGGTCTTGCGCGTGTCGACAAGCACGGTCTTGGTGCCCTCGAGCGCGGCCGCCATCCGATGCGTGTAAGTAGCGATGCCGCTCATGCGCTGCAGGTAGTTGAGCGCCACGCGCTCGCCCGAAAGCAATACGCGCGCGTCGCCGCGCACCTGGCCCACGTGGTCGCCGGCGTGCACCTCGTCGCCGTCCGCGACATCAAACAGCACCGAGCTCTGCGGATCCAGCAGCTCAAAAGTGCGAGCGAACACATCCAAGCCGGCGATGATGCCATCGGCCTTGGCGATGAGCTCAACGGTAGCGGGGCGCGCCGTAGGGCACACGCTCGCCGTACTCACGTCCTCAAACGTGATGTCCTCGCGCAGAGCCTGCAAAATCAGATCATCGACGACGAGCTTCATGGTAATGGGATTCATGGTCTACTCCTCCACGGCCTGCGTGCCGGCGGCACGGGCCAAATCATCGATTGCAAGGGTCTCGGCGCTCAGGGCGCGGTGACGTCCGTCAAGCGCGGGCTCACCGGCCTGCTCCACGGTCAGCGACTCGCCGGTGCGCATACGCCAAGCAGCGCGGCGGCCCCAAACTAGGGACTCGAGCAGGCTGTTAGAAGCCAGGCGGTTCTTGCCGTGCACGCCATTGCAGGCCGTCTCGCCGGCGGCGTAGAGCTCGGGCATCGAGGTGCGGCCGTCCTTGTCGACCCATACGCCGCCCATAAAATAGTGCTGCGTGGGTGTGACAGGGATGGGCTCGTCCAGGATGTCGCGTCCGTCCTCCAGGCAGCGCGCACGGATATTGGCAAAATGCCCGGTCACCACGTCGCGCTCGACGGGGGCAAAGCTCAGCCACTCGTGCTCGGTGCCGTCCTGCTTCATCTGCTCGCGAATAGCGGCGGCGACCACGTCGCGCGGCTGCAGTTCGTCGGTAAAGCGCTCGCCGGCGGCATTGAGCAGAATCGCGCCTTCGCCGCGGCAGCTCTCGCTAATCAGGAAGGTGCGGCCCGGCTGCGGAGAGAACAGTCCCGTGGGATGGATCTGCACGTAGTCCAGGTGCTCCATCGTGATGCCGTGCTCCTGCGCGATGTAGCAAGCGTCACCGGTGAGCTGCGGGTAGTTGGTGGAGTGATCGTACACGCCGCCGATGCCGCCCGTTGCCCACAGCGTATGGCAGGCATGAATCTTAAACGGCTTACCGGCATGCACGTCCTCAGCGGCATTTGCCAGCTCGTCTGCGGGGCGAGCTGAATCGTCCTCGTCCACGGCTACGGCGACGACGCCGGTGCACACCGTGGCGCCGTCACGCTCGGCCGTTAGGATGTCGGTCATGGCCACGCGCTCCAAAATCTGCACGTTGCCCAGCTTGCGAACGGCCTGGAGCAGCTTGGTCGTGATCTCCTTGCCCGTAATGTCGGCATGGAAGGCAATGCGCGGGCGGCTGTGCGCGCCCTCGCGAGTAAAGTCGAGGCTGCCGTCGGCCTTGCGCTCAAAGTCCACGCCCATGGCCAACAGGTCGTTGATGACCGAACGGCTCGAGCGGATCATGATGTCGACGCTCTCGCGGCGGTTCTCGTAATGGCCGGCGTGCATGGTGTCCTCAAAGAAGGCATCGTAGTCAGAGCCTTCGGGCAGCACGCAGATACCGCCCTGCGCGAGCATCGAATCGCACTCGTCGACGGCGCCCTTGGAGAGCATGATTACGCGCGTGCTCGTCGGCAGATTGAGAGCCGCATACAGGCCCGCCACGCCGCAACCGGCAATGACGACGTCGCACTCCATGTCGGAGTATTGTTTGGTTTCCACAGGAATCCTCTCCCTTGTAATGTGGCATAAGGGATGGCCCCTCATGTCACATTGGCTTAGCGCGCCGCGTACTCGAGCATGCGGTCGAGCGTGAGCTTGGCCTGATCGGCGACCTCGTCCGACACGCCAATCTGCACCTCGCCCTCGCCCGTCTCCAGGCAGCGCACGAGCTTTTCGAGCGTGATGAGGTCCATGTTGACGCAGGTGGGCTGCACCGCGGGGAAGTAGAACTTCTTGCCGGTGCCCTGGCAGCGGCGCTCGAGCTCATAGAGCACGCCGCGGACCGTCACGATAATGAACTCGCTCGCGTCGGACTCCTCGGCATACTTGATGATGCCGGCGGTGGAGCCGATGTAGTCGGCCTCGGCCAGCACGTCGGCCTTGCACTCGGGGTGCGCCAGCACGAGCGCGTCGGGGTGGGCCTCCTGCGCATCGACGATCTGCTCGACGGTAATGATGTGGTGGCGCGGGCAGTAGCCGTTGTTGAGGATGACGTGCTTTTGCGGCACCTGCTCGGCCACAAAGCGGCCCAGGTTCTGGTCGGGAATGAACAAGATGTGCTGCTGTGGCAGCTCGGAGACGATCTTGACGGCGTTAGAACTGGTAACGCACACGTCACTCCAGCTCTTGATCTCAACCGTCGAGTTGACGTAGCAGACGACAGCCAGGTCGTCGCCGTACTCGGCGCGCGCCGCATCGACCGTCTCGCGCTTGACCATGTGCGCCATGGGGCAGTCCGCACCCGGCTCGGGCAGCAGCACGGTCTTGGTGGGGTTGAGCAGCTTGGCACTCTCGCCCATAAACTCCACGCCGCACAGCACGATGGTCTGCTGCGGCAGGCTCTTGGCGAGCTTTGCCAGGTAAAAGCTGTCGCCGACGTAATCGGCAACGGCCTGGACCTCGGGCGCCACATAGTAGTGCGCCAGGATCACCGCGTCACGTTGGGTTTTTAGTTGCTGAATGGCCTCGACGAGCTCTGCGGGCACCAGTGCCGCGCGCTCCGTTGCCGTCGTTGCCGATGCTAGGCCGGCCGCGATATCGCGTGCAAGCTCCGATGCATCCATGTTCGCGCTCTGTGCCATCAAGGCCCCTCTCTTTTGGCGAATCTTGGGGCTTTAGTATGACACCTGGCTTTACAGCTGACAAGACAGCTGTAAAGCCAGGTGTAAAGTTGGAATAAAGATTCAATCTTGGGGCGGGTCCATTTTCGAACTGGCAAGCTG
>URZJ01000180.1 GCA_900552395.1 uncultured Collinsella sp.
ACGAGTGCGACCGATCCCGTTGCCGTTGCCATTACGGGCATCGGGCTCGATCACACGCGCATTTTGGGCGATACGCTCGAGGCGATTGCGGGGGAGAAGGCTGCGGTCATCAAGCCCGGACGCCTGGTTGTGCTGGGCGAGGGCACGCACGAGGCGAGCGTTCAGCGCGTGATGGATGCACGTTGTCGCGAGTGCGGCGTCGTGCCGCTGGTGGTGAACCATGCCACGACCAAGGTGCCGGCGCATGTGGGCGACACGGTTGAGTTTAGCTGCACCACGCCGCGTGCGGTCTATACGACGAGCATGGTTAAGCCGGCCTATCAGCCGCAGAATGCCGCGTGCGCGATTATGCTGTGCGAGGGGTATTTGGGTCGCGAGCTCGACCACGATGCGCTGGATGCGTCGCTTATGGGTTGCCCCACACCGGGTCGCTTTGATGTGCTGGGGACCGATCCGCTTAAACTAATCGATGCTTGCCATAACCCCCAGAGCTGCGAGAACTTTGTGAGCGCGCTGGACGAGATCGATCCGTGCGTGGAAAATCGTCCCACGTTGCTGTGTGCCGCGCTGGCCGACAAGGACGTGGCGGGTATCGTCGACGTGCTGGTCCCGGCCTTCCCGCGCGTGGTCGTGACGCAGACCGATTCCGATCGCGCCTTGCCGGCAGAGGAACTCGCTGCCCTGATGGACGCCGATAAGCTCGCGGGCGTGTATCCCAGCGTGTCCGAGGCCCTTGCAGCCTTCGATGCCGCGGGCGAGGCTTTCGTTGCCGCCGGCACCATCACCCTGGCCGGCGAAGTAGCCGGCCTGCTCCGCTAACCCATCCCCACATCAGTTGCGGTGAAAACGGACTGTTTTACAAGCAAGAAGCCTCAAACAGTCCGTATATCACCGCAACTCAAAAGCAGTCAATTTGGGACGGGGCTTCTTTGGCTGCCCTGTGCCCCGAGTTGACTCGCTTGCCACGAAATGGGGCTATCTACTACGTTTTGGCGACTACCCTCGACCACACGGAAAATCGTGAAATCAAAACCGCAGGTAGACGACTTGCTGGTTTTCAAAAAAGACCCACATGGTCGACCCATGCGGGTTAAACGTAGTAGATAGCCCGTTTTCGTGGCGCGGCGTTAGCGGAAGGTGCCAAAGGGACTGTCCCTTTGGCACATTGGCTAGTCTAGGCGGACTGGGTTGTGGGGGTAGGCGTTGAGGATCTCGACGCCGGACTCGGTAACTAGGGCCAAGTCCTCGATGCGGACGCCGGTGCGGCCGGGGAGGTAGATGCCCGGTTCGATGGAGAACGTCATGCCCGGCTCCACGAACTGCTCGTTGACGAGCGAGACGTCGCCTGGCTCGTGGTCCTGCAGGCCGATCGAGTGCCCCAGGCGATGCGTAAAGTACTGCCCATAGCCCGCATCCTCAATCACGTCGCGTGCGGCGCGGTCCAGGTCACACATGCGCACGCCCGGTGCGATGAGCGCCTCGGCGGTCTCGTTGGCGCGGCGCACGATATCGTAGATGCGTGCGGTTTCCTCGTCCGGCTCGCCCCAAAAGAACGTGCGCGTCATGTCCGAGCAATAGTTGCAGCGGCGTCCGCCAATGTCGAACAGCACCACGTCGCCGCGCTTGAGCACGGTGTCGTCGGGTTCGTGATGCGGGTCGCCGGCGTTGGCGCCAAAGCTCACGATGGGCGGAAAGCTAAAGCCCTCGCAGCCGTGCTTGCGGTACAGACCGAGCATCTGATCGGCAATTTCGCGCTCCGTCACGCCTTCATGGACGAGCTTGATGGCGTCGGCCATCACGGCGTCGTTGGCGGCCGAGGACGCGCGCATAAGCTCCTGCTCGGTAGCGTCTTTGTAGGTGCGTGCGGCGGTGACGGCAAAGTCACCCAGGAAAAACTCGCTGGCGGCGTGGCGCTCCATGAGCGGCATCAAAAAGCCGGAGCGCATGACGGTGTCGATGCCGAGCGGTTTGGTCGGATCGACCTCGCGAGTGATGGCGTCGGTCACGACGTCGGTATCGGTGTGATAGGCAACGCGGGCATTGTCATACTCTGGCAGCTGGTGCAGGGCGTTGACCAAGATCACTGGCTCGGCATTGCGCACGAGTAGCACGCCGCAAAAACGCTCGAACATATCGGCATAAAAGCCGGTCAGGTAATAGATTGACCACGGGTCGTTTACGAGCAGCTGTGCGCCGGGGTGCTGAGCCCCGAGCGCATCGAACACGCGTGCCACACGCTGGTCATCGACATGTGCCATGAAACATCCTTTCACTATGGTGCCACCATGGTATCCCAAGCCCGGCACATAGGGACGTTCCTTTTATGCCGGCACCTTGGGACACTCCTTGGCATGGCCAGCCTGGCAAGCGTGCAGGCAAAAGCAGCTAAAAGAGCCCGTCCCAAATTTGCTTCTTAGGCTGGGTCGATGTCCATACTGGCAACTAGGTCAATGTTGGTGTCGAGAAGATCTTCCAGCACGACGTCGCCCATGCGGATGGGGGCGTTGACGACTAGGCCTCGGATGAGGTTCATGGCTTGGGCGTGGAGTTCTAGCGGGATGGCTTCGGCCGTGCGGACGGGGAGTAGGGCTTCGTCGCCGCCGGAGACGGCCACGGTCGTTGTGAGCACGCGCATGGGGCAGGTGAGCTCCTGATGTGCGAACGTATCGCCGCGCGGGCAGTTGTTACCGGTTACGGAGCGCACTTCCACCACGGTGCCATTGGCGTCGTGCTCCACCTCTACGGTCAGGAGGCACTCGGATGGGCAGGTGGTGCAGTTGAACTGCAGCGTCTCGGTCACATTCGTACTCATGAGCTATGCCTCCTCAACGGGATCGACGGACAGGACGATTTCGCTGGCACCCAGGTCGAGTGCGCGTTGAATCACCTTAGCCGGCAGCGGGAAGCTTTCCATGACGCTCGGTTTAAACGCGCGGACTTTGCCCGCAAACACTTCTTCGCCGTTGGCCAAGATGCGTACTCGAGCGGTATCGACCGGCCGGCGTACGCGGAAGTTGAGCTTGGTGAGCGCCACAGCCGTAATGCGTCCCGGCAGCGCGTAGCCCGCAATGCCGGCAGGGGAGACCGTGAGCTCGCAGCTCGTGTCCGCGACCGCGTTCGTTTCGGCCCCGCCACCCAGCGCGTACGCCGCCGCGGCTGCACCGGCGCGCTCGGACTCGGTCGTCACGTTGTCGGCCAGGTCGTGCACGTGCAGCACGTTGCCACAGGCAAAGATGCCCGGCACGCCTGTCTGGAGGCTCTGGTCAACTACGGCGCCGCGCGTGCGTGGGTCAAGCTCCACGCCCGCGGCAACCGAAAGCTCGTTCTCGGGAATCAATCCCACCGAAAGCAGCAGTGTGTCACACGGAACAACGCGCTCGGTCCCCGGAATGGGCGCCAGGCGCTCGTCGACCTGGCTTACCTCGACGGCCTCCACGCGGTCGTGCCCGATCACGCGCGTGACCGTGGTGGACAGGTGCAGCGGAATGTCAAAGTCGTCCAGGCAGTTCTTCACATTGCGGCGCAGGCCGTTGGCGTACGGCATGAGCTCGTACACGCCCTCGACCGAAATCCCCTCGAGCGTGCAGCGACGTGCCATGATAAGCCCGATATCGCCCGAACCCAAAATGACGGCGCGCGAGCCGGGTTTGAGGTTTTCGATATTGATGTATCGCTGCGCCAAGCCGGCCGTAAATACGCCGGCGGGACGGCTACCGGGAATCTTGATCTCGCTGCGGGTGCGCTCGCGGCAGCCCATGGCAAGGACGACCGCGCGCCCGGTGAGCTGCAGCATGCCGGCAGGGCTCATGAGCGTGACGGCATGGACCGCAGTGTCTTCCGCAGGCTCGCCTGAATCAATCCCAAGCACCATGCTGTTCAGGAACAGCGCAATGTCGGTTGCGTGCACCTGGTCGATAAAGCGCTGCGCGTACTCAGGACCGGTGAGCTCCTGTTTAAAGTGCGACAGGCCAAA
>URZJ01000181.1 GCA_900552395.1 uncultured Collinsella sp.
ATGTTGTGGCGTTTTTGATTGATGCCACTAAACCGATCGGCAGGGGAGACGCCTGGGTTGCCGAGCGTGTCAAGAATGCCCGTTCCAAGAAGGTCCTGGTGCTCACCAAGGCCGATGAAGCCGACCCCGCACAGGTCATGGAGCAGCTTAAGGCCGCCCACGAGCTTATGGAATATGACGACGAGATCGTGACGTCGTCGGTCAAGAACTTCAACGTCGATGCCTTCATCGAGACCGTTGCGCACTTTTTGCCCGAGGGTCCGCGTTGGTTCCCCGAGGACATGGGTACCGACGCTTCCGATGAGACGCTCGTTGCCGAGTTTGTGCGCGAGAAGGTCTTGCGCCGCACCCGTGATGAGATCCCGCACTCCGTGGGCGTGATTTGCGATGCGCTCGAGCAGACCAAGAAGGTGCTGCGCGTGCACGCCACCATTTACGTCGAGCGCGAGGGCCAAAAGGGCATCATCATCGGCAAGGGCGGCGAGATGATCAAACATATCGGCATCGACGCCCAGGTCTTTTTGGAGCTGGACGTGAAGGTCAAGGCCGGCTGGCGTGACGACGAGGCCCAGATTCGCCGCTTTGGCTATAACGCCGAGGATTAGGGACACGCGGCTCGAATGGCAGGTTCTCGTACATATCGCACGAAAGTGCTCGTGCTCGATAAGACGAAGCTCAAAGAGACGGACCTGATCCTGACGATGCTTGACGAGCGGGGTCGGCAGGTGCGTGCCGTGGCAAAGGGTGCGCGTAAGCCCGGCGGGCGGTTGGCGGCGCGCTGCGAGCTGTTCTGTACCGTCGACATGTTGCTCGCACATGGACGCTCGCTCGACGTGGTTTCTCAGGCCGAGCTTATGGAGGCGCCGCTCGGCGCCGCGCCCGATTACGAGACGACCTGCGCCGCAAGCGCGATCGCCGAGGTCGCGCGCGTGTGCTCGTTCGAGGACGCCGAGGACCCGTTTACCTTTGCCATCACGCAGCGAGCGCTTGCCCTGGTGGGCAGCGGGCTCGACGCGGCGCATTTGGATCTACTTGTGGCGGCATATGTCTTTAAGCTGCTGTCGCACGTTGGCTATCGACCCGATTTTTCGGCCTGCGTGCTGTGCGGAGACCCCATGCTGTCGTATTTTTCGCCCCAGGCCGGCGGTCTCATGTGCGGGTCGTGCGCGTCGAGCGTGCCCGGTGCCGAGCTGGTGTCGACCGGTGAGGTCGCCTGGCTGCGCGCCCTTATGGGCATGACCTTCGACGAGCTTATGGTTCAAAAGATCGACCCGCATACTGCGGCGTTTTTGCTCGGGCTTTCGCATGTGTGGGCTGCGACGCACACCGATCAGCGCCTCCGTGCGATGGAATTCATGTTGGGTCGGTGATGATGCGCAGGCACGGGCTGCTTGTGGTAACATACCGACCTGTTGGTACCTCGACCTTGGTTGCTCGCTCCACCGGCGGCTTCCCAGTCCGAGGCGAATCGAGTCGCCCGTGGGCGACGCAAAACGAAAGGTGAAACAATGACTGTTTCCAAAGAGCGCAAGGCGGAGCTGACTGCCCAGTTCGGTAACACCCCGGTCGATACCGGCAACCCCAAGGTTCAGGTCGCCATCCTGACCGAGCGCATCAAGGAGCTGACCGAGCACATGAAGTCCCACCAGAAGGACTTCCACACCCGTCGTGGCCTGCTCATGCTCGTCGGCCGTCGTCGTCGTCTTCTCTCCTACATCAAGAAGAACGACATCGTCGAGTATCGTGAGCTCATCAAGGCTCTGGGCATCCGCGACAACATCCAGTAAGGATTTGTACATGCAAGGAGCGTCCTGCGCAGCGGGGCGCTCTTTTTGTGTAAGGGCGTGAACAATCACGCTCTGAAGCGTGGCGGGGGCAGGGGGCCCGCGTCACATGAGGAGCCTGCAGGCAAGGGGCCTGCGGGGTAAAGGAGAACAATGACACTCGTATCCAAGACCTTTGAGCTGTACGGCAAGACCTACACCTTTGAGTCGGGCGAGCTTGCCAAGCAGGCCACCGGCGCCTGCCTGGTCAAGCAGGGCGACACCACGATGCTCGACACCGTGGTCGTCTCCAAGGAGCGCAAGAACTACGACTTCTTCCCGCTGACCGTCGATTTCAACGAGAAGATGTACGCCGCCGGCCGCATCCCGGGTGGCTACCTCAAGCGTGAGGGCCGTCCCAGCGAGAAGGCCACGCTCACCGCGCGCATGATCGACCGTCCGATTCGCCCGAGCTTCCCGGACGGCTTCCGCAACGAGGTACACATCGTCGCTACCTCGCTCGTCGCCGACCAGGTCAACCCCTTTGACGTCATCAACGTCATGGGTGCCTCTCTGGCCATGACGCTCGGCGGCGTGCCCTTCGAGGGCCCGCTTGCCTGCGTGCGCATCGGCCGTAACGTGGAGACCGGCGAGTTTATCGTCAACCCCACCTACGAGGATCGCGAGAACTCCGACCTGGACCTGGAGCTGGGCGGCTCTGCCGACTTCATCTCGATGGTCGAGGCCGGCGCCGAGGAGATCTCCGAGGACGACATGCTCGCCGCCATGAAGTTTGGCCAGGAAGCCCTTGCCGCCTTCTGCCAGGCCCAGGACGAGTTTGTCGCCGAGTGGGAGCAGGTCAACGGCGCTATCGTCAAGAAGGAGTACCCGCTCGACCAGCCCGTCGAGGAGGTCCAGGAGCGCATCTTCGCCCACTACGACGAGATGGCAGCCGCCCTTCGCGACGCCGACAAGCTCTCCCGTATCGGCAAGGTCGAGGCTCTGAAGGAGTCCATCCGTGCCGAGTTCACCGAGGAGGAGCAGTCCGCTTGGGAGCGCGAGATTCCCGTGGCGCTCAAGAAGCTCGAGAAGAAGGCTATGCGTACCATGGTCGTCGAGACCGGCGAGCGCGTCGACGGCCGTGCCGCCGATGAGATTCGCCCCATCATGGTGAAGGATAACTACCTGCCGCTCGTTCACGGCTCCGGTCTGTTCCAGCGTGGCCAGACCCAGGTGCTTTCCGTCCTGTCGCTCGGTATGCTTAACGAGGGCCAGCGTCTGGATACCATCGAGCCCACCGAGGGCAAACGCTACATGCACCACTACAACTTCCCGCCGTTCTGCACCGGCGAGACCGGCCGCATGGGCAGCCCCAAGCGCCGCGAGATCGGCCACGGCAACCTGGCCGAGCGCGCTCTGCTTCCGGTGCTCCCCGACGAGAACGAGTTCCCCTACGCCATCCGCGTCGTCTCCGAGGTCATGGAGTCCAACGGCTCCTCTTCGATGGCTTCGACCTGCGGCTCCACGCTCGCCCTTATGGACGGCGGCGTGCCCATTAAGCGCCCGGTCTCCGGTATCGCCATGGGCCTGATCCAGGAGGAGGGCAAGACCGTGGTCCTGTCCGACATCCAGGGTCTCGAGGACTTCCTGGGCGACATGGACTTTAAGGTCACCGGCACCACCGAGGGCATTACCGCCCTGCAGATGGACAACAAGGCCACCGGCCTCACCTTCGACATTCTGGCCCGCGCCCTGCAGCAGGCCAAGGAGGGTCGTGCGTACATCCTGCAGAAGATGCTCGATGTGATCCCTGAGCCGCGCCACACCACGCGCAGCACCGCTCCGCGCATCGTCTCCATCCAGGTTCCGACCGATAAGATCCGCGACGTCATCGGTTCCGGCGGCAAGGTCATCCGCGGCATCCAGGACGAGACCGGTGCTTCGGTCGACATCCAGGAGGACGGCACCGTCTTTGTCGGCGGCACCGGCGAGTCCGTCGATCAGGCCGTCGAGCGCATCAAGCTCATCATCAAGGTTCCCGAGCCGGGCGAGGAGTACACCGGTCGCGTGGTCTCCATCCAGCCCTTCGGCGCCTTCGTCAACCTGCTGCCTGGTAAGGACGGCCTGCTGCACATCTCCCGCGTCGCCAAGGGTCGCGTGGAGAAGGTCGAGGACGTCCTCAACGTCGGCGACGAGGTCAAGG
>URZJ01000182.1 GCA_900552395.1 uncultured Collinsella sp.
TCTGTTCCCTCGGTCACGCCGAAGTTCTTGGCGGCAGAGTGGCTCTCTGCCAGGGACAGCAGCACGCCCGCGTCAATATAGCTCATGGTATTAGGGAATTTATGCTGCTTGACCCAGGGGAAGTCCTTCTCCGCAAAACCGTCCTCCAGCATGGCCTGGTTGTCGCTGACCATGCCGTACTCCGCCATGCTGCCGTGGGTCTTGGTGTAGCCGTTGCCAACATCCGGGTAGAGATTGGGATGGAGCCACCGCTCTCCCACGTGGATGTGGCGGACCTTTTTGCCCACGGCCACCACCTCGCCGGCACCCTCGTGGCCCAGCACTGTGGGATAGATGCTGACGCTGTTGCCCAGGTCGCCGCCGGTGCCGGTGATAATCTGCATATCGGTGCCGTTGCAGAATCCGCAAGCGTGGACCTTCACCAGCGCCTCGTAATCGCCCAGAACCGGCTTGGGAACGTCATCCACCACCCGGATGTCATTGGGTCCCATGACCGCGATTGCCTTCATGTACTCCATATCGCTCACTCCTTATTCTGAAACATCCTGATCTTCGTGCGGGCCAGTTCGATGGTCCCGGCCTTGGCCGCTTGGTACATTTTGTAAATATCCCGGCTGCCCACAGCAGATTCTAAGCCCTCCATAAAAGCCAGCCGCACCTCGGTAGCTACGTTAATCTTACGGATGCCCAGGGAGATGGCCTTCTTGATCTGATCCTCGGGGATGCCGGTGCCACCGTGCAGGACGAGGGGCAGGTCGCCGGTCTGGGCCTTGATCTCGCCCAGACGCTCGAAGGAAAGGCCAGCCCAGTCGGCGGGGTACACGCCGTGGATGTTGCCAATACCGCAGGCGAGGAAGTCGACGCCCAGGTCAGCGATCTGCTTGCACTCAGCAGGATCTGGAGGTCACACCGTCCTCGGTGCCGCCGATGCCGCCGACCTCGGCCTCGATGGACATGCCCTTGGAGTGGGCAAGCTCAACGAGCTCCTTGGTGCGGTCGAGGTTAAGCTGGAAGGTCTCCTCGTGAGAGCCGTCATACATGATGGACGTGAAGCCGGCCTCGATGCACTTGAAGCAGTCCTCGTAAGAACCGTGATCGAGGTGAAGGGCGACGGGAACGGTAACGCCCGTGGCCTCGACGGCAGCCTTGACCATGTCGGCGCAGACCTTGAAACCGCCCATCCACTTAGCGGCACCAGCGGTGCACTGAAGGATCAGCGGAGACTTGGCCTCCTCGGCGGCCTGGAGAATAGCCAGGGTCCACTCGAGGTTGTTGGTGTTGAAGGCACCGAGACCGTACTTGCCGGCCTCAGCCTTCTTGAGCATGTCTGCTGCGTTGACGAGCATAAAAGAAACCTCCTGTAAGGTTGCTCCGATAACGCCTGAGATTTTACCACGGCGTACCCGAGCATAAACGTTCGTTTGTTCACGAATATCGTCCAAACAGACTTTTTTTGACCGTTTGCCCTACGGAATTGACCCGTTGGGGAAAAATAGCTTGACGTTTGGACGCTTCTCGTGCTTCAAAAGCCGACTATTAAGCTACATCCGCATGAAAGGGTTCTGCATGAGCTCGCGTGCCATGGTGGTCGAATCGCCATGACCGGTTAGGCAAACTGTATCGGGCGGGAGAAGCCGGGCGAGCTTGGAGAGCGAGCGCAGAATCGCCGCCTCGTCTCCTCCAGAAAGATCGGTGCGGCCGTGCCCGCCCGGAAACAGGGTGTCGCCCACAAAGGCAATGTCCCCCTGCTCGGTGACAGCAAACAAGACGATCCCGCCCGGCGTATGCCCTGGCGTCTCGATCACCTGCAGGCAGATATCGCCCACCTCGATAGCATCGCCCTCGGCGAGCAGGCGCGTCGGCTCACCCGGATCGGGCGTCTCGATGCCCCACATAGCTCGCTGTTCCTCGATATTCGCATGCGGCACCGCCACATCCTTAGCACACAGCTCATACTGGCAGCCCTCACCAGCGGTGGTTCGCACGCCGGCAACACCACCAACATGATCGGCATGGCCATGAGTGCATACGGCGCCAAGCACGTGTACGCCGGGGTGTTCGGCTCGAATATGCTCCACCAAGCGCTCGCCTTCCCATGCGGGGTCGATAATCACGCACTCATTGTCCGAAATGACAGCATAGCTATTGGTCTGAATGGGACCGTTTACGAGCGTCTCGATCTCGACCGATCCCTTGGGAGTTAAATCCAAGGACACAGCACTCATGTCCTTCTCCTCTCTATAGAACTCGAGGCATCAAACGATGCCTCGAGCATAGCGAATATCGATAATGTGGCACGTTCGTCGCGACTAAACGCGGCGCTTAAGCTGGGCTCCACCCTCGCCGGGCATCAGGCGGCGCGCGTCGTAGACCGAGTCAACGCTGCTGATAGAGGCCAGCAGCGGATCCAGACCACTCGCGTCCGAGATCTCGACCATAAAGCGCAGGGTTGCAATACCCTCGCGGTTGGTCGACGTAGCGGCAGAAAGGATATTGCCGCCCGCATCGCCAATGGCAATGGTGACGTCCTTGAGCAGGCCCATGCGGTCCAGGCACTCGACCACGATCTCGACCTGGAAGAGGGTGTCGGCAGCGCCGTCCCACTCCACATCGATCATGCGCTCGGGATGTTCCATAAGACCCTTGACGTTGGGGCAATTGGCGCGATGCACCGAAACGCCGCGGCCGCGCGTGATGAAGCCCACAATATCGTCGCCCGTCACAGGGTTGCAACAATGCGCCAGACGAACCAGCAAGCCGCTGTTACTCTCGCCCTTGACGATAATGCCGTTGCTGGCGCTCTTGCCGCGCTTTTGCGGCTTGCGGTTGGAGCCGCGGGCAGGCTGCTTAACAACTTCGGCGATTGCCTCGGCCTTGGTGAGCTGTTCCTCGGGTTTGGGGTCCAAGATTTGCTCGACCTTATTGCCCACGGCACGTGGGGCGACTTTACCCGCACCAACGGCGGCAAACAGGTCCTCGAGCTGCTTGAAGTTCAACTGCTCCGCCACGGCGTTGAGCGCACGCGTGGATCGCGGCGTAGAGATGCCATACCCGCGCTTGCGCAGGTCCTTGGCCAGTATATCGCGGCCGGCAGCAGCGTCATCGTCTTTGGTCGCGGCAGCGAAGTAACGGCGGATCTTTGACTTGGCGGAAGGCGTCTTAACGATCTTGAGCCAATCACGCGACGGCTTGGAACTCTTGTTGGTCAGGATTTCAACGCGATCGCCCGTCTTGATCTCGTGCGTGAGCGGGGCCACCGCACCGTTGATCTTGGCGCCGACGCAGTGGTTGCCGACCTCGGTGTGAACGGCGTAGGCAAAGTCGAGCGGCGTGGAGCCGGCACGAAGCGCCATGACCTCGCCCTTGGGCGTAAAGACGAAGATCTCTTGATCGAAGAGGTCGACCTTCAGCGAATGCAGGTATTCCTTGGCGTCGGTGATCTCATCAGACGCAGCCCAATCGAGCGAATGTTTGAGCCAGTTAATCTGGTCGTCCAGACGCTGGGCATCATTGGTCTTAGACACAGACGATCCACCCGACTTCTTATAGAGCCAGTGGGCGGCAATGCCGTACTCGGCCTGCTCATGCATCTCGTAGGTTCGAATATGAATCTCGAGCGGGCGGGCCGTGGGGCCGATTACCGTCGTATGGAGCGACTGGTACATATTCTGTTTTGGCATGGCGATATAGTCCTTGAATCTCCCGGGAATAGGCTTATACATCTCATGAATTACTCCCAGAGCCGCATAACAGTCCTTGACCGTATCCACTTTGATCCGCACCGCAAACAGATCGTAAATCTGATCCAGAGTCTTATTCTGATTCACCATTTTCTTATAAATGCTGAAAAAATGCTTCACCCGCCCGTCGATCTCCGCCTTGATGCCGCTCCGCTCAATATGACCGCTGACTTCAT
>URZJ01000183.1 GCA_900552395.1 uncultured Collinsella sp.
GCAAAGGTAAACCGTATTATGTTTGCACATTATGAACGTATCAGTCAAATAATTGACCGTGAAAACCAAACAAACCAGATAAACGGCGTGGTATGGCCCCTCAACAAAGCATCAACCAGCGCTACGAGGTCGGAGCATTCCTAAATGTGTAGTTGCCCGGAGAGCGCACATTGATATACGTTACGCCCTCTACCTGCGAAAGCAACTTGGTGACTACGCGTTCCTTCTTGGCGATATCGTCCGAATCGCCCAGCGACACCTCAATGCCGTTATTGAGGTTTGCCGAGATGGCTTCGACCGAAGGCGTGGAAATATCCTTGACTTGTCCCAAGAACTCGCTCGAAAAACCACGCACATAATCCAGGCCGGCCTTAACGGCTTTGGAGTTCACCGCCTGGCCGGAAACCGGAGCGACATCCGCCGAGACATCAGTCAACAACACCGCGCCACAATGCTTGGCGAGCGCCAGCGCGGCATCGATTCCGGTCAAGGTATTTGAGCCCCGCCCTGTCGTGATGACGTTGCCCTGGTCGTCCACTTCGACCGACGTCGACAGCGGGGCGATCCAGGTGTCATCGTCTCCGATAGCCCAGGCAAGGTCGTCGGAGCTGATATACGCAATGGCGATAACTTTACGCTCCGCCGGCGTGATGATAAGCGTATGGGGAAACTGGCGCTGGACATCCACGCCCGAAACCCACGGGTTCTGCTTGAGATCCTCGGTAATCTGGTCGGGATCGACGTTAAAAAGCGACGTTCCCTCGGGCAAGTCGATCAGCTGGATAGCATCGTGCTTCGTCACATGCTCGCTGCCTTGAATCTGAATATCAGTGGCAGTAAACAATCCAGAGTTGATCACCACGATGGCAACGACGACGAGCACGGCCAAGACGGCCAGAACGCCGCCCACGATTTTGCCTTTGCCTGTAACGACAGAAGCGGCGTCTGATGTTTTATTTGCCATCGCCCCAAGTGAAGATAACGGGTTGAAACCTTTTTTACTCGAAGGCTTCTTGGCGGTAGCCGGCACCGATGTCAGCGAGCGCGGTTTCGATGCGCCCAGCGTGCGACCTGGACGCGCCGCTATAGTTCCCGTCGAGGGCTTGGGAGCTGCCATGGGACGGGCAGGCTTGGCGCCCATAACAGGCTTTGACGTCACCGAGGGACGCGAGGACTTTTTTGCGGCCGGACGATTACCGAGCTGAGGGCCGACGACCGGACGACTGGCCTGTCGAGCATGCCCGACAGACTCAGAGTGCGCGACGGTATTGCGTTGAGGTTTGGCAGGCGCGCCGGAACGCCCTCCGGCGCGGCGGAAGGTGGGTTTCGATGCTCTAGAAGCCGAGGAATTTAACTTCCGGTCTGAGCTCGATGCCATACGCCTCCCTCACCTTTCCGTGCACATGTCTGATAACCGCGGCAACGTCATCGGCCGAGGCAGTTCCGTTATTAACGATAAAATTAGCGTGAACGGGCGAAACTTCCGCGCCGCCAATCGAAAAACCCTTTAATCCACAATCCTCGATAAGCTTGCCCACACTCGCATCGGGCGGGTTGCGAAAGACAGACCCGCAGGATGCGCGACCCATGGGCTGCGTACGCTTGCGCCTCGTCAGGTACCGCTCCATGCGCTCGCGAATATCGGCCTTGGGCGCCGGTTTAAGCTTGAGCACGCACTCGAGGATGATCTCATTGCGGGGAAGGCTACATTCGCGGTAGCCCCAAGTGATCTCGGACCCCGCATAATGCTTGATACCGGATGCCGGGTCAAACGTTACGACATCCTCAACCAGCGAGCCAATCCACTCGGTCCGTGTGCCGGCATTCATAGATATCGCACCGCCGACCGAGCCAGGGATGCCAACGGCAAACTCAAGGCCCGAGAGGCTACGCGACAGGGCATCGTTGACCAGGTGCGCAAACATCACGCCCGCACCGACCGTCAGCGTACAACCGTCATCGGCAACAACCGTGCGCTGAAACTCACGTCCGAGCGAAATGACGGCACCGCGATAACCGCCATCGGCAACCAGCAGATTGGAGCCCTTGCCGATGATGACCCACGGCACCTGCTCGCGATCGAGCACCGCCACGGCGCGGCGGAGGGCATGATAGCTATGGCACGTCACAAAGAGGTCGGCCTTGCCGCCGATACGATAGCTCGTATGACGCGCAAGGCGCTCGTCCTCGATCACATCCGTGTCGATCATGCCCGAGAGCGCCATGACGGCGTTAAACAGACCCATTAGACTTAAGCGTCTTTCTTGGCAGTCAGATACTCGATAAACTCGGGACCGACGGTCGTAACGTCACCAGCACCCATGGTGAGCAGCAGGTCGCCCTCGCCCACCATCTGCTCGAGCTCCTGATTGAGCTCAAGACGGCTGGAGCAATACACGACCTCCTTGCCAGGATGCTTGGCGCGCACGGTATCGGCGAGCATCTTAGAGGTGACACCCGGAATGGGCATCTCGCCAGCCGAGAACACATCAATCAGCAGCAGTTTATCGGCATTGGCAAATGCATCGGCAAAGTCATCGCACAGGGCCTGCAGGCGCGAATAGCGGTGCGGCTGGAACACGACGTCGACGTGCTTGTAGCCCAGCGACGAAGCGGCAGCAAGCGTCGCCTTGATCTCGGTGGGGTGATGGCCGTAATCATCGACCACGGTGATGCCATCGATATCGCCCACGTGGGTAAAGCGACGGCGGACGCCCTCAAAGCTCGAGAGCGCCTTGGCGGCGGCGTCGATGTCAAGGCCCAGGACATGGGCGACGGTGAGCACCGCCGTGGCGTTGAGCATGTTGTGGCGACCGGGATTGCTCTTGATCTCCACAGCATGCTCAGTGCCGTCCTCAAAGCGAACGATAAAGTCACTCTGGATGCCCTTGACATCCGGGTGCATGCAGACGATGTCGTTGCTCTCGGCAAATCCGTAGGAAAGCACGTGACGGCCCGTCGACTTGGCGAGCTCGACCAGATGCGGGTCCTCACCACAGACGATGACGGTGCCCTCCTCGCCCACCAGGCTCATGAATTTGGCGAAAGTTGCCTCGATCTCCTCGATACCCGAGTAGTGATCGAGGTGGTCGGCCTCGACGTTGGTCACAATGACTACGTTGGGGTTCAGGAACAGGAAGGAGCTGTCGGACTCGTCAGCCTCGGCGACAAAGTAGTCGCCCGAGCCGTTCTTGCCGTTCGTGTCATAGCCCTCGACGATGCCACCGATCAAGAAACTCGGATCCAGACCCATGCGGTCGAGCATGGTGGCACACATCGAAGACGTGGTGGTCTTGCCATGCGTGCCGGCAACAGCGACGGTGGTGTAGCCGTGGCCCAAAGCAGAGAGCATCTTGGCACGGGGCCACACGGGAATACCAAGCTCGCGAGCACGCACGAGTTCAGGGTTGGACTCCGGAATAGCGGTGGAGACAACAACCACGTCGGGCTTGACCTCGTCGATCGTGGCGGCCTCATGGCCCACATGCACCTTCACACCAGCGCGGGTAAGCTGGCGGATATAACGTGACGTCTTAAGGTCGGAGCCGGTAACGGCATAACCGCGCTCGTGCAGAACGAGGGCGATGCCGCTCATGCCGGCGCCGCCGATACCGATAAAGTGGGCGCTCTTAAACTCGGGCGCGGAGGTTGCAGTCTGGGAATCAGCCATGTGCTCGTGTACTCCTTGCGTAAACACTGCCTGTAACCCGTTAACTGTACCGCACCTACCGCATCAGCGCGAGGGCGACCGACGATATCCCGTCTAACTAACGCAAACCCTCTACCGCATCCGCCAGAAGAGCGGCGGCTCTATCCTGAGCCAGACCACGCGCCGCCTGACGCATGG
>URZJ01000184.1 GCA_900552395.1 uncultured Collinsella sp.
CGTAGTTCTTGGGCATCTCTTCCATATATCTCTCCCTGTCCCGCCGGCGTGTCCGCCTGCTTGGTTTTCGCTCGGTCAGGTCCTGGCTCGCACGAAGAGCACATTTAGTGCTCTTCGGCTCGTGCGGAATCTACGAAAACCAAGCAGGCGGACACGCCTTAGGTATCGATTACTTCAGTCTGATATGACTTCGCTGAGGCTTAAACAAACACACAGAATAACACAGGTAGTTGGGGTTATTGCGTATATATAAAATAACCTCCGACCGCAGGTGGTCGGAGGCTATTTACAAGTACGTTTTAGGCAGGACTAGCCGTAGATGCGTTGGGGCTGTTCTTCGCCCTTTACGGAGGCTTCGGTTACGACGACCTTGGCGACGCCCTCCTCGCTGGGCAGGTCGAACATCGTCTGCTGAAGCACGTCTTCGCAGATGGCACGCAGGCCGCGGGCTCCGGTCTTGCGGGCGAGCGCCATGCGGGCGATCTCGTGCAGGGCCGCGTCCTCAAACTCAAGATCGACGTCCTCGAGCTGGAACATCTTGCGGTACTGGCGCACCACGGCGTTCTTGGGCTCGGTCAGAATCGACACCAGGTCGTCCTCGTCAAGCGCCTGCGTCTGGGTGACAACGGGCGTACGGCCCACGAACTCGGGGATCATGCCGAATGCGTTGAGGTCCTGCGGGAGCACCTGGCGCAGCAGGTCGTTCTCGTCGACCGAGGTGGGGCCGGCGATCTCGGAGTTAAAACCAACGCCCTTGTTGCCCACGCGGTCGGCGATGATCTTGTCCAGACCCACAAAGGCACCGCCGCAGATAAACAGGATGTTGGTCGTGTCGATCTGCAGCAGCTCCTGCTGGGGATGCTTGCGGCCGCCGGTGGGCGGAACGCTGGCCACCGTGCCCTCAAGAATCTTAAGCAGCGCCTGCTGAACACCCTCGCCCGAAACATCGCGGGTAATGGAGAGGTTCTCAGCCTTGCGAGCAATCTTGTCAATCTCGTCCACGTAGATAATGCCAACCTGAGCGCGCTCAATGTCGCCATCGGCAGCATTGATAAGCTTGAGCAGAATGTTCTCCACGTCCTCGCCCACGTAACCAGCCTCGGTGAGCGCGGTGGCATCGGCGATGGCAAACGGCACCTCGAGGATGCGCGCGAGCGTCTGGGCGAGCAGGGTCTTGCCGGTACCGGTGGGGCCGAGCAGCAGGATGTTGGACTTGGCGAGCTCTACCTCGTCCATATCGTCGTTGAACTGCGAGCCCATGCCGTCGTCAAAGGCAGACACCGCGGCGCCGCCCTCGATCACGCGGCGATAGTGGTTGTACACGGCAACCGACATGGCGCGCTTGGCGTCCTCCTGACCCATAACATAGGCCGAAAGCTCGTCATAGATCTCGTGCGGCGTCGGCACGTGCGTGATGACCTGGCGGTCGTCCTCGAGCTCAAAGCCCTCGGCCTCGGGGTCCACGGCGGGCTGCCCAGCAGCATGGCCGTGATCGTTGAGGAAGCCCGGCAGCTTGCCGTTGCGGGCAGCGTCCATAAAGTCCGAAGCCAGCGACTCCTCCAAGATCTCAGAGCAAGCGGCGACGCACTCGTCACAGATAAAGATGTTGGTCGGACCCTTTACGAGGCGACGGACCTGCCCCTGCTCTTTTCCGCAGAAGGAGCAGCGGATGGGGTTGCCATTCTCGTCAAAGTTGTCCTGCATGTTTCCTGCCATCCTAGGCGTCCTTCGCGGCGAGATCGCGCGAGGTGACGATACGGTCGATCAGGCCGTAGTCGAGGGCCTCGGCAGCGGTCAGGTAGTTGTCGCGCTCGGTATCGGCCTGGACCTTCTCGATGGGCTGGCCCGAGGCATCGGACAGGATCTGATTGAGCTCGCGGCGGGTCTTCTTGATCTCCTCGGCAACGATCTCGATCTCGGTCTGCTGGCCCTGGGCACCGCCGCTGGGCTGGTGAATCATGACCTTGGAGTGCGGCAGGCAGAAGCGCTTGCCCTTGGCGCCAGCCGAAAGCAGCACGGCGGCCATGGACGCAGCCATACCGACGCAGATGGTGGAGACCTGCGGCTTGATAAAGTTCATGGTGTCAAGAATCGCCAGGCCGGAGTAAACCTCGCCGCCGGGCGAATTGATGTAGAGCGAGATATCCTTCTCGGCATCCTGGCTCTCAAGATGCAGCAGCTGGGCAACGACCAGGTTGGCGCTGACGGAGTTGATCTCCTCGCCCAAGAAGATGATGCGGTCGTTGAGCAGGCGCGAATAGATATCGTAGCTGCGCTCGCCGCGCGGCGTCTGCTCGATAACGTATGGCACGAGGGCGGAATCGAACTTAGCGATCATACGCATCTCCATTTCTCTCTTGCGGACCAAATAGGTTCTAGATAAACGTACGGTGCCCGCATGCTATGCATTGGCTGGCACCGTACGAAGCAACCGGATAACCGGTGTATAACTTTACCCCATCACAGGCGCACGCATGCGCTCGCGGGCAAGGTGGCGAGAATTACTCGGCGTCCTTGGCGGTCTCGTCGACCTCGGTCACCTTGGCGTTCTCGACCAGGTGGTCGACGGCCTTGGAGCGACGGATGGACTCACGGACAGCAGGCATGCGGCCATCGGCGATGAACTCGGCCTTGGAAGCCTCGACGTCCTTGACGCCGGCCTTCTCGAACTCGGCGTTGATGTCGTCCTCGGTGACCTCAATCTTGAGCTCACGCGCGAGGGCGTCCAGAGCCAGGGACTCACGGGCAACGTCGTTGGCCTGCTTATGCAGGTCGCCGATGAACTGCTCCATGGTCAGACCGGAAGCGGGCAGCCAGGTGTCGAGCGTCATGCCGCGGGCAGCGAGGTTGGACAGGAAGTTCTGGCCAAGCTCCTCAAAGACGGACTGCTCGTAGTCGGCGTCCATCTCGTCGAGCTGCAGACGCTCGGCGAGAGCGGAGACGCAACGGTTCTCCTTCTCGGCCGGCAGGCGGGAAGCCTTGTCCTGCTCAATCTCAATCTTGATGGCGTCGCGCATGGCGTCGATGCTGTCGAAGCCAAAGTCGGACTTAACGAGCTCGTCGGTGAGCTCGGGGGTGTTGCGGACCTTGATGCCCTTGACGGTGACCTCGACGGTGTGGGTCTCGGCCTCCTCGCCCTCCTCGGCCTCGTCGGTCCAGGTGACGGACTTGACGTCGTCAACGTTGGCGCCGATCAGAGCCTCGTTGAACTCGGCGGGGTTGCTGTCGCTACCGGCGATGAGCATGCGGCCCTCGGCGGCAAAGTTGTCGGCGTTCTCGACGGCCTTGAGGTCGACGGTAACGTAGTCCTCGGACTCGACAGCGCGGCCCTCGACATCCTCGAAGGTGGCACGGTAGTTGAGGAGCATCTCGACCTGGTTGTTGATCTCGGACTCGGTGACCTCCGCAGGGGGCATCTCGATCTCGACAGCGTCGAAGGAGGAGAGCTCAGCGGCGGGACGCAGGGAGAACTCGACGGTGTAGGTGTAGTCCTCGTGATCCTTGGCGAGGTCGAGCTCCTTGTAGTCACCGTTCTTGGTGGGGACGATGTCCAGCTCGTTGAGGACGGCGGGCTCGTTGGCGGCGATCAGGTCGTTAGTGGCCTGAGCGAGGGTAGCCTCGGCGCCAAGAGCGGAATCGATGACCGGACGGGGAGCCTTGCCGGCGCGGAAGCCCGGGAAGCGGTACTTCTTGGCGGTGTCCTTGTAGGCCTTCTTGATCGCGGCGTCGACGTCGGCGGCCGGGATGGTGACCGTAGCGGTGAGCTTGGCGTCCTTGACGTCAGAAGCGGTGATGTTCAACACGTTCCTCCTCATACTGCCCAGCTTATCTGAGG
>URZJ01000185.1 GCA_900552395.1 uncultured Collinsella sp.
ATTGGAAAAATGCTGTTCATGTCCGCTCATCCTACCATCCTTAATGGGAAAAGCGCCGTCCTCTCTGCTGATTTGATTGGGCATGTCAGGCAGCGTTTGGAGAGGAAATATGGCTGTCCTGTACTTTGCGTCAACGGAACGTGCGGGGATGTGTCGACGCGTTTCTATCGGCAAGGGGAGGGAGTTGCCGAACTCGAGCGTACGGCTAACGAACTTTGCGCTCAAATTGAATCCAAGCGTGAGCGCGCGGCACTCAGAGTTGATACCCCGCGTTGGGGCTCTATCAGCATGAAGAGTGTCTACGATGCAAAAACAGATCCGGATTGGATCGAGATGACCAATCGGATAGAGGCTATGGATGCGAGCCCGATGCGAGACTTTCTCCTTAAGCGGCAACAGCTTAAGCTCTCGATGGGGAAAATCGAGCTTGAGCTTCCGAGCCAGTTTGCGGTAATTGGTAACTGCATTTTTATCACGATGCCATGCGATACGTGTAGCACATTAGGCTTGGATTTTAAGAGGGCGTTTAGCCAATACAACGTCTTTGTTATCGGCTATGCGAACACGTACTGCAACTACCTTGTGCCTCAGGAAGACTACGGCAAGTATTTTGAAACCTACAACTCGCGAACGCCGCGCGGGGTTGCCGATGCGTTCGTTGCGCGAATCATTCAGGCGGTCGGTGCCGCGCTATAGCAGGCGCTATAGACCATCGTGGTAGATGAACCGGTCAGGATTATACGGAGCATGTATTGTGTCAATCATTGAACCTCTCATCCAACAAGTCCTTATCATGTTTTTGCTCATGGGAATGGGCTACGCTCTAAACCGCTTGGGCATATTGAGCGAGCAGGCTGCAATAGAATTCGGAAAGTTGCTCATCAACCTTGTGATTCCCGCAATCATTCTCAAATCATTTTGGATCGAGTATTCGTTTCAGAGGATGTATGAGTTGGGAATGACCTTAATGCTGTCGGCGGCGATGTTGTTGCTCGCTTGCGTTGTTGCCCGCCTGTTGTTCAGGGGCCGTCCCATCGACATTTTTGCTGCGGCATTCTCGAATGCTGGATTTGTGGGAATACCCCTTGTTGAAGCGGCGCTTGGAAAAGATGCCGTGTTTTTCATCACGTGCATTATCGCTCTTCTCAATGCCATGCAATGGACATACGGGCAGTATCTGCTGTCGGGGTCTAAAAAATGTATGAGTCCTAAAGCGATCCTGACAAGTCCAATGGTCATGGCTTTATTGGGCGGTTTCTTGATTTTTATCCTTCGTGTCCCAACGGTCCCTCTGGCACAGTCAGTGCTTTCGTATATCTCGGGGCTCAACACTCCGCTAGCAATGATGACTCTCGGTATCTATCTTGCTCAGTCTGATTTGATGGCGCTCCTGAGGGCGAAAAGCTTGTTTGCCGTCTCATCGGTCAGGCTGCTTGTCATTTCGATTCTTTCGCTCCTGTTCCTATGTCTCTTTCCATGTGATAGGTCAATTAAGATGGCGCTGCTGATTGCGGCTGCGACCCCCACCGGCGCGAATGTAGCTATCTTTGCCCAGCAGCATAATAAGGACTATCGATATGCATGTGGAACAGTCTGTGTTACCACCCTTCTGTCTATGTTCACTATGCCAGCGATAGTGTCCTTGTCTCAGCTAGTGTTCTAGGCGCTATGCCACGCACCTGCGGATGAACGCTTCGTGGCGGTCGATTATGGCCGGGGCCCAACAATCCGGACCGCCGTCGATCGTGCTGGCAACAGATGCCATCAACTCATCAAGGGGGCTTGCTATCATTGGTGCACTAGCTTGATGCTAAACTGAATTAATGATTGCGAGGTGGTTTACGTGATGTACCCGTATATGACATTCGAAGATGGTACCGAGGTCATTCATTCTGACCTGATCACAGATGGCGATATCGAAAAGGTCATCGTGCATTTTGAACGACCGACGGCAGAGGGTTTCGACTCCGCTCGTTGCGAGCTGCCTTCTTACAATTGGACCATGTGGGAGGGGCGTTTTACCGACGAGGAGAAGCGAGGTTTTGAGACTTTTCTGAGCAATAACGCCCATCTGCTGTATCGCTACGCCGCAAACGGAGGAGCTAAAGTTGCCTAGCCTTTTTCTTATTGGCGGCTATCGGGTCTTCTTTTGGTCCAATGAAGCGGGCGAGCCAATCCATGTCCATGTTTGCAAGGGGGCGCCTTCAGATAACTCGGCCAAAATCTGGCTGACTCGAAGAGGTGGCTGCATTGTCGCTAATAACAAAGCGAAGATCCCCCGGAGCACGCTTGATGACCTCTGTGAAATCATCGCCGCTCAGCATGAATTGATTTGCTCTAAATGGAAGGCATTTTTCCTTGTGGACGAGATCTCGTTCTACTGCTAAACGTCATCCCGGCTTCTCTTTTCCAATTTTAATCATGAGCTTGTCCCATCTGTGCTGATTGAACTTGACAGTACAATGGAGGCGGACTATATCGCCGCCGCTCGTTGCGGCTAACGGATGTGCTGGAGCTCGCATGAACGATTTTCTAAACGGTCAAGTTGAGAACGACGGTTTTTTGCGCGTGGCAGCGGCCTCGCCCAAGATTCGCGTGGCCGATGTTGAGGGCAATGCCGAGGTTGCGCTGGCGGCTGTTCGCGAGGCTACCGAGTGCGGCGTTCGTGCGCTCGTGCTGCCCGAGCTTAACCTGACTGGTTATACCGCGGCTGATCTGTTCCATAACCGCACGCTGCTGCACACCTGCGAGGCGGCGCTGGTGCGCATCCTCGATGAAACGCGTGAGTTGCCGATCGTCTTTACTGTTGGCTTGCCCGTTGCGGTGACCGAAAACATCTACAATTGCGCGGCCGTGTGCTGCGCGGGCGAGCTTTTGGGCCTTACGGCCAAAAAGTATCTGCCCAACTACGGTGAGTTCTACGAGCGCCGCTGGTTTGCTCCGGCGCCCGCCGATCCCGTGTGGGTTGAATTTGCCGGTCAAGGTCCGGTGCCGCTTGGCTCGGGACTTGTCTACCGCTGTTGTGATGAGGGTGCCGAGGACCTAGTGCTGGGCGTCGAGGTCTGTGAGGACCTGTGGGTGCCGGCGCCCCCTTCGACCGAGATGGCGCTTGCCGGTGCCACGGTGATCCTCAACCCGTCAGCCTCGGACGAGATCATCGGCAAGGCAGATTACCGTCGCAGCCTCATCTCCAACCAGAGCGCACGCCTGTACTGCGCCTATGCCTACGCAGACGCGAGCGAGGGCGAGTCCACGACCGACATGGTCTTTGCGGGCGAGAACCTTATCTACGAAAACGGCTCCAAGCTTGCCGCGACCAGGCTTCTCACCTGTGACATGGCCATCGCCGACGTCGATCTTGACCGTCTGGTTGCCGAGCGCCGTCGCTCGACGACGTGGACACGCGCCGACGATGCGCCGGAGGCCACGACTGTTGAGTTTTCGTTTGAGGGCGTGTTGGCCGAAGAACCCGTCCTGCGCGATGCCTGCGATATCGACCGCGTTTTCCCGCGTGCACCTTTTGTGCCGGCCGACCATGGCGACCTGGCCGAGCGTTGTGAGACCATCCTTGACCTGCAGACCGCCGGCCTCAGGACCCGCCTTGCCCATACGGGCACCAAGGCTGCAGTCATCGGTCTTTCGGGCGGTCTGGACTCCACGCTGGCGCTGCTTGTGACCGTGCGTGCCTTCGATGCGCTGGGGCTGCCGCGCACGGGTATCACGGCGGTTTCCATGCCTGGCTTTGGCACGACGCATCGCACTAAGTCGAATGCCGAGTCGCTCGCTCGCTACCTGGGCGGGAGCTTCCGCGAGGTTTCGACCCACGCGGCTGTGG